>WJKQ01000102.1 GCA_014728975.1 Candidatus Peregrinibacteria bacterium
CGTCCAGAGTTAAAGAAATCGAAAACAAATTACTCATAGCCGCAGGAGTTGGAATAGAAGGAAAAAGCATATCGGGAGGAGGAGTAGGTTTCGTTGTACCGATAGAAGAAGGTTTTGCGGTAGAATTTGGTGTTACTCACAAAGGTGCGGGCCTTGGATTAAGCGCAAATCTCTATAAAACTAAAGAAAGAGAAGGAGGGATCGGAATGGGAGTCGGAATACAGGTAATGCCGACTTTATTTCTAGGCTACAGTCACTCGGAATCAGTTGGAGAAAGCACTTTTTTTACAACAGCAATAGGAACATTATTTTCAGCCGCAAGCGCGCAGGGAATGATCGGAATTGCATTATCTCATAGTGACGAGGCCGCTGTCAGAACTGCTGAAAGAAAGATTTCGGAAAGAACCGGATTTGACGAAATAGAAGAAGCGGAATCACTCTCAGAAAAAGTAAAACTTATAAGACAACACAAATACTTCAGTGAATTTGAAAAAGAACTGGCGGACGAGGACATTCTCGCAATATATGAATCCTGGAAAAAACTAAACACAGATAAAGCTTTACAGGAAGCAGACAAATCATTAATACCTTATACTCCGATAACCGCAGTAGGAGTAGGTTTCGGGTATCCTCCGCCAACCGGATTTGTCGGCTTAAAAATAAAAATCGGAGAAAACATAATCATAAAACCACGAATAGGCGAAAGAGAAAGATTGGCAAAACTAATTTCTCAAAACAGATTAAAACAGGAACTCGACAGAAGACTTAATGAATTAAATCCCGCAGTCGAATTTCACACTTTGGACAGCAATGAACTATACATTACAAACACGGGAGAAGTCGGTGTACTCGAAAGAAAGCAAAAACCTCTTAATATTTCAAGAGGCACCAACCTGGAAAAGATTAAAGCCCAACTTAAGGAAGCAAACATGACAGCAATACGAAGAGAAATAAAAGTAAGAGAAGACCAAGAACCAAAATCCGTAATTGAACTTTCAGTTTATGATACTTCCGGAAAAGACATTGCTGTATACGTCGACGACAGTTCACCCGAACTTGAACTCGTATTCTCGGAAGATGGTAAAATTTTTATTCCGGGAAATCTGAAAAACACAATAATCACAAGAGAAACTTTCAGATTTCCTTACGCCAAAATGACCGGAGGTGCTACCGCAGCAGACGTAATAGTAATAACCACCAATCCTGATTTTGACAGAAGCAATGTCGTAAGAGAAAGTAAAAACGTTATCGAAAGACACTGGATCGACAACAAGGCAACTGCATGGGATATAGAAAAAGGATCTAATCCGTCAGGCAGAAGACAAATATACCGCCTTGAAGAATACTCGGAAGAAAAAGGCCGGGAATGGAAAGCGAAAGAATTTGAAGTGCAAGGTACACCAAGGAAAGACTGGGAAGAGATTATGGACATAGCGGATCAAATGCGGAAAGGTCCTTTCAAACAAATTACTTCAAAAGAACTCAAAGAACAGGAGCCGCTTCCCGGATGGAGAAAAACAGCTGAAATGCTTTACGAAGAAATGGCGGATGGATTAAAAAGAGGAAGACCGGCAATAAACGATTATCCCGCAATCATAAAAAGAGCCAATGAAATTTTAAAATCAAAAAATGAATTACCTATAGCAAATGCAAAAGAAGCTGGACAACTCTTAACACTCGTACAACACAGATACTTTATAGATATATGGAAAAGAAAAAAAGAAAAAGGACTTATAAGAAAATTTGAAAAAAACAATAACGCGATCATCAAACGTACGTTAATTCCAAAATTTACTGAAAAACTTGTTGAATTAGGAATAAGACCCGATAAGAATAATGCAAAAAAGTACGCGAATGTACTTGCGGAAAGAATAAAAAAACATGCAAAAAGCAATTTCCTTGAAGCACTCGATAAAGTAAAAAAAGAATTAGAAGGCAAAAAAAGACCCACAGATATGGATTTTGAAAATGCCTTTGAGGGATTAATTACCGATATACCCCCTGAAACTTTCTTCGCTTCAGGAACAACAATCAGAAAAACACATAAAGGAATACTCGCAGGCGGACCAAGAACTACCGAAATGCCCGGAATTTCAAAAATGGGAATAATCGGAGCACCCAAAGAATGGGATCTATACTCGAAAGATCCGGTAGAAAGAGACATTGCCAAAATAATGCTTGAAACAGTAAGCCCCGTACCTTCAATAAAAGACGTTGAAACATTTCACAAATCTCTTGCCATAAAACTTGCATCATTTGAAGCAACAGGAATACAGATAGGAAAAGAAAAATACAGAAAACTCCTGAGTTTCTACAAACTCCCAAGAAAAAGACAGGCAGAAGCGCTACAAGCTTCAGAAGAAGGCGACTACCTGGATAAATTCATAAAATTCGCAATAGATGTAAGAGACACCATCCTTAGAAGAGAAAAAAAATTCACACTTAATAACGGTGACGAAATAAGATTCCCAAAACCAAAAATTTCAACAGGCGCGTATGGACAATGTGGAAACCTGTCGGCAATGATCCGGGAAGGATTCTTCCTTTTGGAAAAACAAACAAACATAATCGTAGCCCACACTCTGACAGACGTCTACACAGACACCGACGTCGCGAAAGAGGCGATGGAATTTGGCATAGGAGTTTCAGTTACACCTAAATACAAACCTTCAAAAGAAAAGAGACGAAGAAAACCTCGTGAAAGAGAACCAGGACATCCTCCAAGAAAACCTCGTGCAAGAGCTGTTGGAGAAGGTCCAAGAACCGGCAGGCCCGGAACAGACGAAATCGGTCCTGGACCTACAGTCGAACCATCAGGCCCACCGCCATCTACTCCACCTGGAACTTCAGGCGGAACAGGAAAACCCGGCAAGGGAGCAGTATAAAAATCAAAATTAATTTAAATAAAAATTAAAACCAAATAAAAATGATAAAAAAAATGAAAACAAAAATTGTTTTGGTCCCACTAATCGCGATATTCGCTCTAATAGCAGGATCATCAACCTCTGCTCACGGGCCAGAAGATCACATCCTTCAAAATTTATGTACCAATGAGGATCACCAATATTGGTGGAATAGCGGAAGATCATTACCCTGCGATCCAGACAATCCGCCAAATATAGCAAACGGAATCACTCATGACGAAGGAAGTGGATATCCATCAGGGCTTTGTTATCCATCCTTTAATAACTACACCGACTCATACGAGGTGGAAACAGGATGGGGAATGGATCCTTACGGAACAACAAATGCTTTATTCGAAGATGAAAGGTACTTCTTCAAAGCAGGAGAAGCGGTTTGGAACCCTGACCAATCCTATCCGGATGGAGGATACTACACTACTCCTGTAGAAAATTTTACAGACTCACTCACTATTGAAGAAGGAGATATAATCCAATTCTTCGTATATATCCACAATAATGGTGATCCATGCTTCAATGACAACGTAAATGTACCTCAGGGACAATTTTATTCAGACTGGAATACAACTTCGCATGGTACAAGAATAAACGTAGAACCAGAAGATGAAGATGTGGCGGATGATTACAGTAATTTTGTTATTTCAGGAGATAACGTGAGTTTGAATCTTCCAGCCCAGATTACTCTCAATTCCAATATATGGTCATCTGACGCAATAAATGCCCAAGGAGTAAAAGGTGGAACAGCCACAGATAGAGGTGGAGTTACATTATCACCTTCAGGCGGAGAGCAATTATACTTGGAATATATAGATGAAACAGCTCTTTATGTAGATTATAGAAACGAACCTGGTTATGAATGGTGGTATTACGAACATGATATAAACAACCCGATCCCTCTATTTACATCAGAAGGTTTACCGCTCTCAACACTTGTTGGAACAGACGGAAACATTAAAGGGTCAAATGGAGATTATTATGGTTGTGAGCCTTATATAGGTCTCATCAGATTTAGAATGGAGGCAAAAAAACCCCCACAAAGCGGATGTCTAAAACTTGAAATAGGCTTAAGCTCTTTTGACTGGTCAATACCTTCGGAAGACGGAGAGGCATTATCCGCAAAAAAATTGTATATTGAGGAATTATCATTTTCAGATGAAATCCCGGATTCAGCTCAAATAAGATGGACCACAGACGATTCAAACGGTCAATTTTATAAAGTCAATACACCTTATATATACTATCCCGGAGAAGTTACCGCGGAAACAGATGAAAATGTATACTACATCGGCAATGCCGATACAACTATAACAGCAAGCGTTGTCGGTATTCCGGCTGAGCAAAACAGTCCGAAATGTGTGGATTCAATTCAACTGTCATTAGCACCGAAGGCTTGTGATAATCTAGAGGTTGTCGGACAACAAATAACTATTGGTGGAGAATCCGAACTTCAAATGGAAGTCACAAATATAGCCTTTGAAAACCAGATTCCTCCAGGAACTCGAGTTCAATTCACATCAACAGATCCAACGGGAGAATTCAAATATCAAGATAATGTGCCGGCTGTCGAGGGTACACTTACACTGCCTGAAGGCGAGCACTACAGCACAGTTTATTATTTTGAAGGCGAGGAGGGAAATGCCAGAATCAGCGTAAGACTCGTCGGAATAGATGAAGAACTGGCAAATCCCGAAGTCTGTTACGCGGAATTTGATTATATTTCACCTCCTTCAGTCTGTCAGTATATGACCGCAGAGATGGAAGAACTTGACTTTACCCCTCCGGGAGGTGAAGATTTTGAAAATCATTACAGATTATTCGTAGACGAGGTTGTTTTCTCAGACGACGTAATACCTGAAAATACGTTAGTAAGATGGGAAGCAGACAACGAAACAGGAATATTCTACAACGCTTTACATAGAGATTATACTGATGAAGATACAGATTTTCCTATTGGAGTCACATATACACCATTAAACACAAACGCGACTTTGCCGGTTCTTTCAGAAGTTTATTATCACGGAGACCAGTCTACCGATATATCAATTTCATTGGTCTCTCCTCCCGAATCAGGTATAGACATGAGCGAATGTGTATTTACCGTAAATATACGTCCGCCGGATATTGAACCAAATGCTTGTTTAAGTCTGGAAGCTTCAGAATTTACTATCGAAGACACAATGGAAATCAACGGAGAAACAGCTTACGGACTCCAAATTACAGATATTACCTTTTCGGGAGACGGAGAAATACCGGAAGGAATACATGGACGATTCAACGCTCTGGACGAGCCGGATACCGGCCGGTTTTATAATGAAAACGGCGACTTAATCGGTATCGGACAGGTAGCCGTTGAAGACCCGTTCAAAAAAATATATTACGTCGGGACAGGCCGAGTGAGAGCAATGCTTGCGGGAATGCCCGATAATATTATAAATCCGACCGGATGTGTGGATTTTTCAGAAATAACAATTCCGGGAGAGCCCGTTTGTGCGGATCTGCGAATTGATCATCCTGAAGAAATAATAGAAGAGACTCTCTCCAGCTTTACCGCTGAAGCATACGATTCGGAAGGAAATTTATACGGCGATACCATTACTTATTGGGTCGATTCAGGCCACGGAATATTCTTTTCAGAAGAAAATAAACCCGATGACGTTCCCGAAAACGAATCTCCAATGATATACGAAATAACTGCAAACCTTTCAATTATTCCTGTAAGTCCTGAAGGACGAATTATGCCGGAATCGGTGAACCTGCCTACTGCCATAGATATGTCATTTGCAATTCCAACCAGAAATCTATGGAACTACAACAGATTGCCGAGCAACCAGCTCTTAATTCCAAATCCTGAATTAAGGGAGGAAAGAATGCGGACACGCCCGGAAATACAGTTTACCCCCCAAAATTTCCCGCTCGTTCCCGTAACAGGTAACGAAACCTCATTCAATAATCTCGGAAACTATGGACAGGCAAATATAATAAGGCCTATCGCACAGATCGGTCCATTTATTACTCCCACAATAAACCAGGTTGATCCGGAAGTTCTATATTCAACGACATTTGAAATGATAACAGTACAACAGGGAGAAACGGTGTACTTTAAAGCCCTTGAGCCCGGTGAAAACGTAATACACGTACGGGCCACAGGCGCTGAAGAAGAAGAATGCTACCGTGAATTCAGCATAGTGGAAGCACCTGAAGAGGCCGTTTGTGTAAACCTGATTGTATCAATACTGGAATACGGCACTACAAACGAAGTAACGGAACTCGAACCAAATCAGGTATATTCAATTTCTGCTCAGGCAGTATACGAACCTCCTTTCGAAGAAGGAACAATCACTTACGAAATGGATCCCGATTACGGAGCATTCATAAGAGTACCCGAAAGTCAGGTGATCGCCGAAGTTTACCTTTCCGCTCTTGATGTATTAAGCGAAGGCAACTTATCAGCGGAAAGATTAAACACATTTGTAAACACAATAATTGAGCAGACAGGACTTTTCTTCAGAGATGTTGTTGCTTCAACAGTTACAAGAGACGATCTTGAAAATGTTTACCTTATAACTTACAGCGATACAGTCGAATCTGACGAAACGGCTCTTAAAGTTTTTGCTACAGGCTATGAAGACACGGAAATTTGTTCCGCGATATTCCCGATAGTCGCAGCTCCACCCGAAGAGGGGGAATGTCTTGGTCTCGACATTATTTTTCCGGAAAGTCCATGGGAAATAGACGATGACGACGAACAATTATTTCAGATAAACGTTGATACGGAACCCGAAGAATACCAGGATGAACTAATTTATCACTGGGAAGTTACAGACGGAGATGGAGAATGGAGAGTAGATGATGAATTGATAGGACAGGAATATGAAGAGATAGGAAGAATATTCCTCTGGCTCGTTAATTTCAGTGGAAATACCGAAATTGAAATATGGGCAGAAGATCCTGACACCGGAGAGATAATTGAAGCATGTTTTGACAGTATATCCGCCGTGGAAGAAGAAGAGGAGGAAGAACCGGATATTGAAAAATTTGTTTACCTGACAGACGAAGTCGAAGATGAAGACGACCTTGTAGACGAAGCCGACGACTTATTGAACATCGGAGATAGAGAAATCCCGGAATATAGAAATATTACTTATATGTCCATTTATTCAGCAGGATCGGAAGAAACCGTCGAAATAACCGAAAGAGAATTTGAAAACGAATCAATCGAAGGAAATCTCGGCGGTGAGTTTGTCTACAGGGGCATGAGAATAAACATTGAACAGGATAATGAAAGATACACAATTCTTGTAACCGATGGTTATGAAAATGACGGAGAAGACGAAGAAAATTATGATGACGAATATGATGATCTGGACGAATACGAAGACGCCTACAACTGCGAAGACGGAACAGAAGCGGAAGATGGAAAAGTTTGTATCGAAGGCGAATTTGATGATGCCGTCTATGACTTCACCCACGGAGAACCGATAACTTTCGAAAACCTTGAATTGGATACAAAAATCTATATAAAAGTCCAGGTCGAAAATGAATCTCTCATAGATGACGATTATTGTGATACCCTGGATATTGAAACAGGATGCGGTGAGGAATTTCTAAATGAAATCCATTTTGAAGCAAACGGATACGAAGGCGAGGACGATACAAAAGTCATTGTTATCTGTCCTTACATTATAACAAGACAGGGAGGAGATGTGTTCTTCTACGATTCGATCGATGTAGGAGTGGATATTGGAAAATGCTCACCGGTAAAAGGTCCTCCCCTCATAATAACACCTCCACCTGAAAACGGAGAAGACATCCCCAAAACCGGTGAAGGTGAACTGCCGGAAGATGTATTTCAACTTGATCTGCCTTCACATGATATTTGCCGATACAGCAACATTAAAGGAAACATTGAAGGATACAATGACATTTTTGAAAACTTCTCAAGCTCAATCTGTGAATTCCGTGCAGAAGTAGCAGAAGACTGGAAAGAAACAAACATTAATTCAGCAATAGAAGCAAACGTAGAAAGAATAGCAAGGTGGGGTGAAAACCTCGGGGGGAAAAACACACTGAATAATATGACAAACCTATTCGATGTTGAAAATAAAGAAAGCGGAGTTTATGTAAAAATGGACGAAAAATTAAACCTCGGAGAAGACGGAGAATACATAATAGAAGCCGTTCCGGGACAAAATATTCCCGCGGGACAGACATATATTGTTCAGAGAGGAAACCTGTACATCAAAAACAATATAGAATATGGAGAAACCGATTACAAAGACCCGAACAAGATACCTTCAGCCGCATTCATAGTACTTGATGGAAATATAATTATCAGTCCGAACGTTAGACAGCTCAACGGAATATTTATGGCCGTAGATCTGGATGAAAGCGGCGACGGTAGGGTAATGTCAGAAAATGATAAAATTTCCATAAAACCTCTTACAATTAACGGTAGCCTTATAGGAGACGTCTATAACTTATTCTTCAACAGACGTGGTGTAGGCGACCCTATGAAGGACCAAGGTTCTGTTACAATCCGCTACGATGAAAGAATACTTTTAAACACTCCTCCGGGACTTGAAGAACTTATAAACATAACCCGGTCGATAGTTCCGAGATAATTATTCTGCCGGTTTTAAGAAAGCCCATCTGTATGGATGGGCTTTTTCTTTATTGAACTCAAATTTTCTTCAATATATAATTGATACCCACTAATAAAAAAATGAAACAAATTTTCACAAAAAAAACAATTTATCTTTTCTGTGGCGAAGACACTTATTCCAGCAACAAAAAAATTAAATTCTGGAAAAACGAATTTATAAAAAAATATGGAGATGAAAGCAATATAGAAATTATAGACGGCAAAAACATGGATACAACCCGATTCAGCACAAATCTTGAAACAGTGCCCTTCCTTAGTGATAAAAGACTTCTGATAGTCAAAGATTTCCTCACCGCGGGCAGTAAGGACGATCAAAAAAAAATCGCTGAATCGCTGATAAAAACACCTGATTTTTGTATTGTTGTGTTTCACGAAAACAACAGCCCCAACAAAACAGGCTCCTTATTCAAAAAAATAAAACAAATAGGAACTATTGAGGAATTCAATCATCTTACCCCCGCACAACTCACAAAATGGATCCTCAAAAAAGCCGGGAAGGAAAACATAAATATAAGTCAGCCAACAGCACACCATTTATCTCTTCACTGCGGCCTGGAATTATGGCGTATCTCAAACGAACTCCAAAAACTAAAACTTTATTCAAACGGTAATGAAATAACATCTCAAATTATTGATGAACTGGTCGTTCCTTCTCTTTCAGCGTCAATATTTAAATTAACAGACGCAATCGCAGGTAAAAACCCAAAACAATCGCTTAAAACACTTCAGATTTTAAAAGACAGCGGAGAAGAGCTGACAAAAATATTTTTTATGATCGTAAGACACTTTAGGATCTTAATTCAGGTTCACGACATGATACAAAAAGATGAAAGACAATCCACAATTATTAAAAAACTCAAACAACATCCTTTCGTAATACAAAAAACTTCAAATCAATCCAAAAATTTTACACCGGAAAAACTTGAAGAAATTTATTCAAAATTTTTACAGATAGACAAAAAATTAAAAACAGGAATAATAAAAATTTATCAGGGGGACGACCGGGAATATAAACTGGCAATTGAAAAATTAATAATAGATTGCTGTCGATAAAGTAGAATGCTAAAATCTTTGTTGAAAATTTCTACAACCAATTTTCGGAAAATGGAAAACGAACTTCTCAAAATATTAAAAAATCTCGGCCTTTCAGAAAAAGAAGCTATGGTTTACTTTTCCACAATTAAAATCGGAACCGCTCCCGTATCAAAAATCGCCCAGGCTGCAAAAATAAACCGCGTCACAACTTACGACATACTTGAAAAACTTAAACAAAAAGGGCTTGTCAGCCACTTCAC
>WJKQ01000103.1 GCA_014728975.1 Candidatus Peregrinibacteria bacterium
GTGTTAACTTTTTATTATTCTACTATATCTCCGAATTTCTGCAAACAATCAAATAGATTGACTTCGCAGATATGCATTGATAGATTTTATCAGGCTATTTATTAATGGGGCGTAGCCAAGTGGTAAGGCACCAGGTTTTGGTCCTGGCATTCGGGGGTTCGAATCCCTCCGCCCCAACCAAGGATATAACCCTAAATTATGAAAAAAATATTATTAGTTATAGTTTTTGTGTCTCTGATTTTCAGTAGTTGCACGGGTTCCCCTCAGAATAGTTATGAAGAGGAAGTTATTAAAGACGAATCAACACAAGGACCCGCTGTTTTTCTTGATTCAATTCCGACTGAAGATTTTTATAACCTGACAATTGAAGATTTTCCATCGACAAAACCCTATTACAGTATTCCGGATGGCTATATATGGAACGATAACCTTTATTATCTGTCTTATCCTTATATTTTTAAATATGATCTTGAGGGGAACCTTCTCGCCTATACGGACCCGGAAATCATTAAGGATGCTAAAGAATTGATTTTGATTGACAATTATTTATTTATCGGTTCGCAGGATCTGGGGATTTATGAAGTTGATTTAAATAATAATGTTGTTTCAAACTTTTATGATTCGGAAAATGGCCTTAAAAGTTTACAAAATTTTCATTTTGCTTCTGACAATAATATTCTATGGACCGGAACATTCGAAGGTGTGGCAAAAATAAATATCCAGAATGAAAAAATAAAATTTTATGATTCTGAACTGGGAATAGAAGGCAGTTTCCCATCGTATTATAATTCGATGGTATATGCCAGAAATAGTGATATTTGGGCTGTTGTTAAGGCAAATGCCAGAAGTAAAGGCGGCACCTCAAATTATGATAAAGTAAATGACTCATGGGTGGCTTATGGTCCTGAAGATTTTAAAACTGAAGACACCGGTCGTATAGATTTTGATAAATTTGTGGTTTCTGATGAAGGTGTTTTTGCAGCTTTTCAGGACGGCGGGCCGGAAAAACTTGTTCTGAAAAAATTTAATCCTGTCAGCAACCAATGGGAAGAGGTTTATTCTGCTCCGTATTCAGAATTTAATAATAATGTAGATGAATATTTACCTCCGCCGGAAACATACGTTTCTTCACAGATGCAAAGAGATGTTGGAGGATTTATAAAACGTTTCCGTGTTTATCATAACAATAAATGGATTGAAGTTCCTATAGTTGAAAAAAACTTTTCAGCCATGGTTTTGGGGCCCGATGACCAATATTATTTATTGACGAACAATGGACTGGAGACCTTTTCCAAAGATGATGATTTTCCAAAACAACTAATTTCCAGTGATTCCGTTAATGATTTTGGTCAGTCCAAATTAATTCTTACCGACGATAATAAATATATAGTATTTTTCTCGATACTTATTAACGATATGCTTGGAAAATGGATGAATTTTGGTATCGGTGTATACGATATTGCAAATGACAGTTTCTTTGATTCGGTTATCGAAATGGAAGATCTTTCAGAATCATCGGTAGAAAAAATATCACAGCTTACTATTAATGATCTGAAATTTGATTATGATTCAGAAATGGTAAATATTTCAACCGGGGATGCCGGAGAATTTATAATCGATATATCAAGTAAGGATTTTTATTTTGTGGAATCCTAAAAAATTTCCATAGTACCGACCATTTTGTTTACGGTATTTATATATTTATCGTAATTATCGTATTCGGAAACGAACGTAACTATATAAATAGAATTATTTACGATTGAATAAACCTGCATTGATTTAAAATGAAAATTGAATTGTTTAAAATCGTATACAACCTTAAAAGCCTCGTTTCCATCAAGTTCGGTATTTGATTTTTCCATATTCATATCGGGATATAATTTTTCTATTTCACTTACGGAAATATCCACAAATTCCTCCAGGTCGTATTTTTTATCAAGTTTCTGAACCGCGATACTGACATTCTCCTGGAACTGATCATTATCGCCCTCTAAAGGAGACATAAAGCTTATCAAGGTTCCCGGAGCAGATTCGTCCTTCATCCATTCAGTCGGATATTGCATAGCCACCCCTTTCTCAGTATTTTCATAACGTACAAAATTTGCGATAGTATCTTTTGGTTCATATTTCTGTGAGCACGCTGTAAGGATTAAAATAGACAAGAATAATGCAAAGATTTTTTTCATTTTCATATTATTAATTGTTAAATACTGGTTTATTATACAGTATGTTTTTTATAATTAAAAATGTCTTTTTCATTTTGAATTTGCGGTTCCGATTTTGAAGTTTTTTGAATTTGAGGAGTGGGAATATTTATTTCTGAGGGGGAACGCTGGCCGTATAAAAGCGCCCTTTGTCTCTCCTCTTTCTGCCTGCTTATACATCTAAAATGATATTTCGCGTTGGGAACTGCTTTAAAGGTTTTTATAGTATCCGAAGCCGCTAAAAAAATTTTAATATCGCCAAATTTTAATAAACTCGGAAGGAGTCCCTCTTCTTTCATTTCTATATTCTGAATCTGAGCCATGTAGATGGAATCAATATTATCCGTGAAAAATAAAGTTTTTTGATGATCGATTATTCGCATGTTTGTAATTATTCCAACATTCACAAAATAATTGAGTAATTTTAAAAAGAAACGATTTAAATAAATCGTTCCAACCAGAAATCCCGTGAAAAAGAACAGTTTTAATTCACGGTTTCCTCTTAATACGTCTTTTATAAGATCTATTTCTTTGACAAATAATATAACTATCAAGAGAAATATTAAAAAATACAGAAATTCTTTAATTATCGATATCCAGTGACTCCTAAAAAAGCAGATAAATTCTTCATCAGTCTGCTGACCTTTAAAATATTTGTCCTTTTTGTCCGATTTATTTAAAGGGTCCATAAAAACCAAATCATGAATACTGTGATAGCTGTATTAAAAGCAAGATAGGCTACCGCTACATGCTCCTTTGTAATTACTTTAAAAAGTTTTGTGTAACTAAGTTCCGGAAGCCGGTATTTTTTATTATAAGCCAAAAGTCGTTTCAGTGTTATAACACAAAAAAACAGTGATCCGGCCAATGTCAGAACAACTAAAATTGTAAAAAGTGGCATGTTCTATTGGTAAAAGCCCAATTTAATTTTAAACCTTCTTTATAGGTTTGTCAAATTATCGACTATTCTCTGCTATATCCATTGTTGAAACAGGAAGTGGAAGAATATCGTATGTTGATGGAGGTTCCGTTACCTCTCCCATAGGTGTTTCTTCCTGTGGGACTTCCGCTTCTTCCACTACTTCTTCAGCTTTTTTTATAAATCCCTGATATTGTTCTTTTGAACCCAGACTTCTTAAAGTGCTTATTCCTATTATGACAGCAATTATTCCCAGAATTATCGCTATTAAGATTCCTTTATTTCCTATCATTGATGCTTTTTTTTCTTCAGATGTTTTGGGCACTTCCAGTTTTGGAGAATCTGGTGATGTTTTTTCCGCCATTTTATTTTCTTATTTTATTACGTGATGCGAAGTATCCCGCTATCGGGAATAATAAATAAATTAATGCTTCAGGTCCAGTGCCGGCTGTGACCCCGGTTTCCGCCTCCTGCAAAGATACAGTGGCAGCCGCCTGTGTAGAAGTTGGAGTCGTATCTACAGCGGTAACCACCGGTTCAGGAGCTACGTCTTCAAAATCCACCGCCGCGGTTTCATATTCGGTTTCGATTTCGCCGGTTTCTATATCCTGAACTTCTTCAGTATCGGGATCTTTCGCGATAATTTTATAATTATATGTACCCGGCGCCACAATCGTTCCTCCTTCATCTACCTCATCGGTTCCATTCCACCAGACAAAATCCGCTCCCTCATCAATTTCTTCATCATCTATAAGGGTGATTACGGTCACACCTTTATCGTCAAGGATTGATAACTCTATTATTGCATCATCTGATATTTCGTAAGATATTTTTGTATCGTAGATTAATGGATTGAATTCTTCAGGATCAGCTTCATGATCTATGATTTCAAGTTCCGCCGCCTCCTCTTCCTCTTCTTCCATCTCTTCTTCCGGAGCTTCCGTAATTGTGAATGTTTTTGTCTGAATGGCCAGCTGGTTTGCATCCTCCAATACTGTGAACTGGACTTCATATTGTTTTTGCTGGGCGTTTGTAATTATCGGATCCGGATAGTTATAAGCCATTGAAATTTCTCCCGAACGTACGAGGCCTTCTATCGGCAGTGGTGAACCTATCGTTTCACCGTCAACCTGTATAAACGCGTCCGGGGTTATTGACGGCACTTCTCCTCTTTTTACAAGATCCGCGACAAGATAACAGTCCATACCCGCGTAACATTCTTCGTCCTGTTCGTTGTAAATGTTGATGCCCAGAATTTCGTATTCATAACCTTCAATTTCTTCTTCCGGAGCGGGTTCCTCTTCCGGAGCGGGTTCCTCTTCCGGAGGAGCAGGTACAAGTCCGCCTTCTACTGTGATTTGCCCTATCTCAATGTTTCCCTCTCTTATTTCATCTGTTTCTGCGTCAAAATTGTAAGGTGCGAGTTTATAACTATATTCTCCCGGATCGACCGGATCACCGTCGTTGTCTGTCCCGTCCCAAACAGTTGAGGCTACCGCGTTCGCAAATATTCCCAAATTTTCAGTTTCGAAAACTGTTTCGTTACCTTCGTCCAATATCTCAATATCTATATTTGCCTTATTGTCTACAGAATACTGAAATTTCACAGTTTCCCCTTCAGAAGGATTAAAGGATTCGGGATTTACCGATACGGAAGTAAATTCGGGTGTTTCATAAACGGGTTCTTCACATTTTATTTGATTTGCGCTTTCCTTTATCACGTTTACAATATCTCCAGCTTCTCCTTCCAAAAAGCCGTAATAACAACAATTGAACGTATCATTAAATAAACTGCTTAATTTTAATTTTGCCAGTTGATTGAAATCCGCCTGATCATAGCCTGCCTTACCCAGAGTAAGTCTTGTAATGGTGCATAAATTGCCGCCGTCTACGGTTGTTAATTTACATTCATCTCCAAACATCTGCGCGATTGATTGAATTTCATTTATTTCGTTAACCAATTCCGAGCTGTTTTTGTTAACTACCGCTTCATAAAAATTACTGCCTTCTGCAATCGAATCCAATATTTCATTGGTTTGTTCCGGATAATTTTCTTCACATTCGGGCTTCTCCAATTGTAATTCAAATAATTCTTCAGGTTCCGCGAGACATCCGTACAGAGGTTCTTCTCCCTGTTCCACTTCAGATACCAGTCCATAATGTCCGGGAGGCGGACAACATTCCAAATTTTTTGATAAAAGTTTCAGCATATCTTCCTCCCCGCTTCCGATCTCTATTTCTTCTGCGTTGGTTGCCAAGTTCAGAATATTTTCCAGTGACGAACAAACCGCATCTTTATTTTCCACAAAACTAATTATTCCCGGATTCACTGAAAATCTGCTGTTAAAATCCTCTGTTATATCAATAAGTTCGTCTTGAATTTCTTGTCTTTTTTGCAATGAAGGTTCATTCTCCAAAGCGCTTTCGTAAATTGAGATGTAAAACTTAAGGTCAAATCCAAGTTGTTCGTCAGTCTCCGCACAAAAAGCACTAAATTGTCCGGGAGTTGACATTTGTGTTACAAAAGCTTCGCCGGGATTTTCACAACAATTCAGTTCCGAAAGTATGTCTTCGGCAACTTCGATTTCCTGATCGCTTATTCCCACACGGTATTGATAAGCTTTTATATCATTGCATAAATTTTGTTTTTCCTGATTGTATTGTTTGAATGTCTCTACTAGAAGTTCTAGTGCCTGTTCATTGCTGTATCCCTCCTGCTGGCTGATGGCTCCCGCTTCCTCCAGAATTTCTTCGTTTGTGGGGAAACAATCTTTATATTCCAATATATCGTTATAAAGCTTTGTAATCTTAGAGATTCTTTCAGCTTCCGGGTCCATAGTCTGCAAAGATAAAAAATAAGAATTTTTGTCGTTTTCGATCAAGTCTTCACCTTTTTCACAGTTGTAAACGCATTCTCCGGTATCCGGATCTCTCTCATAAGCAGGTCCTCCCGGACATTGGCAGTATTCTTCAATACGTGTCTGAATCCTCTCCCGTGTTTTATTTACAAGCCTGAATTTGTTGTTTTCATTGTTATTAATAGTCTGAAGAATTTCACAGTCTGTTAAGTCAAGGCCGGCTTCTTCAAATCGATCGATAAATATCTGGTATAGCATCGACTGGTTCTCTTCCGCCTCTTCCGCAAATATTAAGGGAAAGCAGGCGGGATTTTCCGGAAAATCAGGCAGAGGATTTTCGACGAGTTCCGTGTAATTGCTTTGATCCAGATAAAAACTGTTGTATGTACAGTAATCGGCAAAATTTTGTATTTCCGATTCCGTATAGTTGCTTATTGAAAAATCGGGATCAAATGTACAATCCTCCTCCTGAAATTTTTCATAAGTTAATAAAATGGCCTCATTTATATCGGTATTTTCAGACATCAGTAATTTATATTCAGTCAACGAGTTAAAAAGCTGGTCGAGTTCTCCGCAGTTTCTGCCTTCCAGTGCCGTTTCGATATTGTCTGAAATAATTTCCGCATCACAGGTTAGCCTGTCAGTTGTTGATAGTTCCTGGTATTCTTCCTGAGATATTCCTCCTAAACATGCAAAATCCGCTTCTTCTTCCTCTATTCTTGGTCCGACTTCTCCGGGTCTTCCCATAAAACCTCTGTATAAATCTGTTATTCCGCTCCAGCTGGTAATCAGGAATATTAACAGTATAGCGAAGATTACTCCAAGTACTATAAAATATCCTTTTCTTGTTTGTGATCTAACGGCTTTTTGGGCCTCGTCAAGGTCCTTGGGTTCTAATTCAGCCATTTTTTTTCTTTATTTTTGTTTTTTTCTGTATGCCCAGCCTAAAATTATACTTGGCACAACCAAGAATCCGACTGCAGGTCCGGTCTCTGAGATTATAGTTGTTGGCGGTTCCTCTGTTTCTTCCGGCTCTGTTCCTACAAGAGACGGCGGTCCCTCTTCATATACACAGATTATTCCATCTTCTTCACAGGTACACATCTGATTATCATAGAGAAAGGTCTGTCCAAGTGTGTATTCGGTTTCAGTAGGTTCAAAATAACAGGTATCTTCAGGCTCTGCACCTTCCAGAGACGGCGGTTCCTCTTCATCAAAACCGGGTTCATCAATGTCGGGAGGTTCTTCTTCCTCCTCTTCATCAAAACCGGGTTCATCGATTTCGGGAGGCTCTTCTTCCTGTGCAAATACCACACTCTGGCCAAACAACATAGTCAATAATATGAGCATAACCGCCAGGAGAGAACCTGTAAAAGTTTTATTTTTGTTTATCATGATTATAATATATTAATTAAATCATCAATTGGTTTAAATGTCCTAAAACACGGATAACTCGTTGTACCATCTGCATATACAGCATATAAAAGTGCAGTATATCTATTTTCAAAGTTAAGGTCAGTTGTATATATTTCAATTTCTCCTCCAGATTCTACTGGTGTGGGGTTTTTTACTAATAAAGGAGTTCCAGTTTTAGAAGTTCCAGATAATATTTCTAATTTATATTCATCAACATTAACCCAATTCTGTCCTTCTGGTTCTACCCATTTAAAAATAACTGCGTCATTTGTAGGGTCTTTCAAAATATCAAAATCTTTTGGAGGAACAGGGAGAGTATATTCTTCTGTTACTGTTTGTCCTGTTACATTACTTTCTGTATTTTTAGCTTTTAATTCGAAAATGTATTTATCAGCATCTTTTAATAATATCTGATGACCCCCTGGTTCTGTAAATATTTCTGTACTTTTATTTTCTTCTTCATTTTGGGGATAATAGGAAAGAATATAATTTACTGGATAATCAGTATCTAAATCTTCCCAATATGCATTAACATTAATACCAATAGGTATATCAAGTTCTCGCCATGTTATTTCAAAATTTTCAGGGGCAGATGGGATTAATGCACTCTGAAAATTATATAGTTCTTCAATACTTTCGCTTAAATTATAATTTGGAAATTCTTCAAAATTTGCTCTTAATTCGAATATATAAAATCTATCCATATACATTGGTGCTTCTACCTCAGTAATGTTTTTATTTTTAATGTTTATACTTGCGGGATTTTCGGGATCAAGATATTCGTAAAAACTTAAAACATAACCGGTTAGTTCTTCAAGGCCCTGACTTGGTGGATCCCAGGAAACATTTACAAATCCGAAATTTTCACCAGTTTCTTCATCAAATCCTGTTTGGTTGGTGTTTTCTATAACAAGATTTTGGGGAGGGTATGTTTCTGTAGTTACTTCTGGAAAAATTTTCGGTCCAAATGATGTCGTGGGAGCCAAAGGCTTTGTAACAATATCCTGATTTTGCGGTATTTTACTTATTAATCCACCCATCCTGATTTCACTATCCTGAGCTTCCGGTATGGCAGCAATGTCAGGTTCTTCAGCTTCCTGACCTTCAGGGATACAGCCGCCTACGCCGTCAGGAACTGTTCCAGGTCTACATTGACATGCAATTGAACAGGTTCCTGCACCGGTTTCGGTTCCGCCGTCACACTGCTCTCCCAAATCTGGTTCATATATTCCGTTTCCGCAATGCTCTTCTTCAGGTTGTTCAGGGCTCACTCCAGGTCTTATAGGTGTTATTAGAGGTCCTATTTCTACAGGTTCACAGCCTCCTTCTTCATTTGAGACTGTACCCGAAGGACAAGTACAATCGTCTAAACATATTTCCGCTCCTGTTTCTGTTCCCGTATCACATTCCTCGCCCAAATCAGGTTCATAAACTCCGTTACCGCAATGGTCTGTTTCCACTATTCCTGTTTCCAAAACGCATCCACCGCTTCCGTCAGGTTCATAGCCTCTTATACACAGACATTCTGATGAACATTCGGGTGACATTTCGTCACATTCTTCACCAAATTTCGGTTCATAAATACCATTTCCACAATGTTCTTCGATCAGATCGATCTTTTTTTGTACATCGGGAATTTCCAATTCGATTACTTCTTCGGCAACCCTTATCCAAATCAGATATTTATTTAATTCATAATCTTCAATATCCTGTACATCTTTTTTATAAACTCTTTTGAATTCGTAATTTTCATCCTGGTCGAAAATA
>WJKQ01000009.1 GCA_014728975.1 Candidatus Peregrinibacteria bacterium
CTTTAATCTCGCTGTAAAAAGCCGTTCCTCAACTTCAAGAAGATAAAGCCTGTCGTTATCCAGATTTTCCCTTACCCAGGCTATCTGTTTATCATCTTTATCGATTTCGGAAACTTCCACTTCCTTACTATTATTTAAAAATGCCTTTTTCCCGCTCACGATTTTTTCCCCTTTTTCATTATCATCAGAGGAACTAACATTTACCATATGATCAAAAACTCCAATTTCAATTGAACTGTCAAAGACTCTCACATTAAAAGCGGCTCTCTGCGCCGCTGTAAAAACATCATTAGCTTCAACAACGAAGGACGATTCTCCTTCAACCAGGTTAACAACTCTTGACCACATTTCACCCTCCAATAAGGAAACTTCAACATGACTCTCAATCGAAGTATCTGAAGGCTTTAAAAGTTCATTAATAACCACTCTCGTTCTTTCATCAAGACGACTGACACTGTCATCAAAAAATTTTATACTTGCAAAACCGTCCTCCCCCGTTGTTATTTTATCATTTTGATAAATTCTCATACCCTTCTCTACTTCAAGCTTCTCTCCGTCTCTCTCCACACAAACATCCCCCCTATAGGTATCAAGAACTGTAAATTCTTCAGCCAATACTACTCCGGGAGAATAAAAATTTACAAACGAAAACATTCCAAAGAAAATCAGGAAAAGAACAAAAGCACTTACAAATTTTTTGTGGTATGTAAAAATATTTGAAATATAAAAACGTTTTTGTCTTTTTGATTCCAAAAGATCAAAAACCTTCTCCTTGATAAGAACATATCTTGAAGGATCAAGCTTAAGTGAAGAAACAAGACTGCGAATATACCTGATTACAGGAATCTCAAGCTGGGACATGACATTATTCTTTATCCGCTTTTTTCTCTCATCATCAAGTTCCGGCTTGTGAATATTTCTTAAATCATCCCCTAAATTATCGGAATTAAATTTTGTTTCTTTTTTTGATGCCATAATTTCCTTTACTCAATTCGTCAAACGATAATTATATCTTATTTGTTACACCTAAAATTTATAATTCATGCCCATTTCCTCGAGTTCACGACGAAGAGCCTTAAGTGCTCTATACTGCAAAATTCTCAAACTTCCCTCACTCTTCTTCAAAAGCTCGGAAATCTCACTATTTGTCAATTCATTTATAAACTTATAAATAATAATATCCCTGTACGATTTCTTAAGGTTTTTAAGAGCCTTCTTTAAAGCATCGTTATCAAGACTTCTTTCCGCATTCCTGATAGGATTATGTTCTCTCTTATAATCAGGAACCTCTATTTTCAATTCCTCATAATTTTTGTCCTTGGAAGCACGGTAATAATCAACAACCAGGTTATGAGTAATCCTGAATATCCAGGCCGAAAAAGATTTTTTTTTGGGTTTATACTTTCTAATATTTTCCCAGACTTTCAAAAATACAGTTTCAACAAGATCTTCCACATCCTCATTATTCACGCGATAATAAACATATTTATAAATAGGATCGATATAAATATCATAAAGTGCGGAAAAAGCATCATGATCTCCCTTTTGGACAAGTTTTACCAAAGCTTCAATTTCCTCCTTTTTGTTCTTTAAATCTCCGGTGGCCATATAATTAATAAACAAGTAAGAATACTAACCAATCTAATCTAAAAAAGTCAAGTTTCATTCTATACCTTAAAGATATTTTTCACAACGTTCAACTTCCTCTTTACTGCCAATAAAAATAGGAGTTCTTTGATCAAGCCTGGTTAGTTTTTTATCAAGAATCCTCATACTTCCATCAGTCGCGGCTCCTCCCGCCTGCTCCATCAAAAGAGCCATTGGCGCACATTCAAATAAAAGTCTTAGTTTTCCGTCAGGAGCATCACCATATCCTGGATAAGAGAAGATTCCTTTTCCCTTCAATAAAATCTGGTTTATATCCGGAACCATCCCTCCCGAATATCGGAGCGTAAATTGTTTTTCACACCAATAATTAATCAATTCCAAATAATCTTTACGACTTGCACAAGCTCTCAAATTTCCGGGCGCGAACATCTTTCCACCGCCTACCTTTATACCTTCTCTGACAAGATAAAATTCTCCATCATCAAGCAAAAATTCCACAACTCCTCTTTTTACGGTTAAAACTATAGTAGTTCTCGGTCCGTAAACTGCTATCATTGAAGCCAGCTGTTCATCTCCCTTTACGCCAATAAAACTGTTTTTGCCTTCAGAATTAGGCATTTTATATATCCCAAAAATAGAACCGACTGCCAAATTCACATCTACCAGTGAAGAACCATCAAGAGGATCATAACAAACTCCATACTCTCCTCCACCTGTTTCTTCGTTACTCACATCCATTTCCTCCGGCAATTCCTCTGAAGCAATAATTCCAATCAGTGAATTTTTCTGAAGCTCTTTTTGAACAAAACCGTCCGCAAGAATATCCAAAGCCAGCTGTTCCTCCCCAAAAATATTTTTAGAACCCGCGCTTCCGGTCTCGGCAGTTTTAATAACGTCCGAAACTTTTTTAACCACGTCTTTAAGGCTGTTTAAAACACCATAAAGGTGATAATCAATATCATTTTCCTCCAGATAATCTGAAAAAGTTTTCATACTAATCAGTTAAATACTATTTATTAATCATCCACCTTAACAAATCCAAAATTCTGCTTACATATCCCCATTCATTATCATACCAGGAAACAACTTTGCTGTATCCATCTTCCATAGTCTTCGTACTCAATAGATCAATTATGCTTGATCTGCTGTCTTTCTTAAAATCAACCGAAACAACCGGATCATCAGTGGTTGATAAAATCCCTTTCAGTTCACCCGATTCATATTTTTTAAAAACATCGTTTATTGCTTCAGAAGAGCCAACCTTTTTAAGTTTCGCGGAAATATCCACACAGGAAACAGTCGGAATAGGTATTCGAAAAGCCATACCATCAACTCTCCCTTTTAAATCGGGAATCACGCGCCCAATAGCCTTCATGGCTCCCGTGGTCGTGGGAATAATCGATTCTGTAGTTGCCCTGGCGCGCCTGAAATCACTTGGATTTGAATTATCAAGCAGATTTTGAGTATAAGTAAACGCGTGAATTGTAGTAACAAACGCCTGCTCAATCTCAAAATTTTCATGTAAAACTTTCATAACCGGTGCCAGACAATTTGTAGTACATGAAGCATTGGAAATAACTTTATAATCTTCAGGATTAAAGCTGTTTTGATTAACACCCATGACAATATTGGGAACATCATGATCCTTGCAAGGAGCAGTAATAAGAACTTTTTTTGCTCCAGCCTGCAAATGTCTGTCAGCGTTCGCTTTGGAAGTAAATTTCCCTGTTGATTCAATTACTACATCAACCTCATGTTTCGACCAGTTGATATTAGCCGGATCCGCGATCTGATACACATAAACAGTTTTACCGTTAACTTCCATATTTTCACCAGCCACTCTTATATCGGCATCACATTTACCGTAAAGAGAATCATATTTAAGCAGATAAACATGAGAATCAGCTCCTGCTCTACTGTTAATCGCAACAACTTCGATATCATCATTCTCAAGACTCTGCCTGTGCAAATTTCGTCCAATACGCCCATATCCGTTTATAGCAATTTTTATCGCCATTTTTATTAAATTTTAGGATATAAATCAGCCTTCCCACTGCTTAAGAAAGCTTCCCTCATCATCATTGCAACATGATCGGTCATTTCTTTTTCCGCTTCTTCAAAGTCAAGTTTGTCCCATTCATTTTCAAACTGATCAAGAACTTTTCTCCGTGGTTTACCCTGTTCTTCCGCCCTCTTATCCATACTTTCCAGAAGTTCTTTTGGAAAGTATTGAAACCAGATATCGGAAATGGAAGTAGCATAATTAAATTTCCTGGCTCCACCGGCGATACATTTATTAAATTCCTCAGGAGTAAGACCGCTTCCACCATGCATTACGCCATACACACCCAGCGGTCTGACAGCATCACAAATCTCTTTAATGCGTTTATATCCGATTATAGGTCTGGTTAAATACTGACCGTGTCCGTTTCCAACAAAAAATGCAAGAGCTTCGGGCCTCACGGCTTCACAAAGCCTCACACAATCTTCAACCTTTGAATAATACTTTGAAATATTTTCCTCAACATCGGGATCCGCCAAAGCCTCAGCATTTCCGATCTCCCCATCTTCAACCTCAAGAGAAATTCCAAGCGGATGAATTTTTTCCGCGACTTCTTTACATTTTGCAATATTTTCATCAAGAGGATGTTTGGAAAGATCCACTTCAACCGAAGAGAAACCAACATTTATAGCTCTATCCACACAACCATCCACATCTTTCTGAATATGATCGTGATGAATACAGACAGGTACATTATATTCGTACTTGGTAATCATAGCTTCAATTCTTTCATAAGTCAGCCTTGCCACTCTATCAGGAGGCATATTACAATACTTTGCTTCACTTTCAGCGATTTCAAGAATGACAGGAGACTTCTCGCGCCACGCGGCCTCCAACACAGAATTCAAAATAAAACGACTTCTTACATTACAAGCGGCCACTCCAAAACCTTCTTTATCCGCTACCGATAGCAAAGTTTTAAGATTGGATAAAGTAAATCCCCCACTCATTTCCCTTACATGAAGATTGTTTTCTTTTGAGAATTCAGCAATAGCCATAATTAAAAATTAAAAAAATAAATACCTTTAAAAGCCCGAAAAAACCTTAAACGAAATTCGCAAAAAATTCAATAATCATTTCTTCGCAATCGCAGTCTCCCCATTCACAAAAACCACCGCGTTCGGCTCGCGCATTGAATTAACTTTTGAAGAATTTTGAATATAGTTAAGTGAACGAACTTTTGAAATCTGCATATCTTTTTCCTCACTCTCCCGAATAAGCTCCTGATGTGTGGATTCCAATGAATTCAAAACATAACCTTTGGTAACCTGTCTGGCTGAAAACACAAGAGTAATAACCGTTATAAGAGCAACAAAAACCACCAATGAAACAATTAAAAAATAAGGACTGGCTTCGAATTTTGGGAAAAACCTCCTTATAATCCCCCTTTTATATCTATTACCCCGAGAAAGAACAAGCTGTGGCATATTTTTGTTAGGAATGAGTATATAAATTTTTATTTCAATTCTCTCAATTTTTCATAAGCTCTTAATTTTGCGCTCCTGCTTCTTGGATTGGCTCCGATCTCTTCTTCAGTAGGCGTTACTGGTTTTTTGGTTAATTTTTTTACAATAGGTTCATCATAATTCTGATATAAAACTTTTTCCGGACCAGCGGGAGGTTTTAATAATTTTTTAAAGAATTGTTTTACAATTCTGTCCTCCAGAGAATGATAAGAAATAATAACGATGCGTCCTCCCGTCTCAAGAACTTTTACGGCCTGTTTCAATCCTTCCTTTAAAGCGTTTAGTTCATCATTCACTTCAATTCTGAGAGCCTGAAAAACTTTTGTGGCAGTATGCAGTCTGTATCTTTTGCCTGAACGTCTTCCGGGAATCACGTTTTCTATAAATTCTGCCAGTTCAACAGTCGAATCGAATCGTTTTTCCTTTCTTCTTCTACAGATCTCTTTGGCAA
>WJKQ01000104.1 GCA_014728975.1 Candidatus Peregrinibacteria bacterium
CAATTATTGTTTTAACGGCATGTGCTCAGGAAGCAGAGCCTTCAGACCCCAGTGCCGACAGCGTGCTGGACGATAAAATATTTCAAACAGCGACTTCGACCCAAAATATGGAAAAATGTGACGAAATTCTAAATTCATCAAAAAAAGATGAATGCAAAATGGTTGTGGAAAGCCTCAGCCTAACAGACGAAGCAGTAAAAACAGTGGATAAATCTGTCTGCAACAAAATCAGAGATGCCCGATATAAAGAAAACTGCATAAGCCGCGTAAATGATGAAATCGCCTATCAAAATCGAGCTGAAGAATATGCACAGGAAACTCAAAAACATGTTGAAGATGTAGCAAATATCGGAACGCTCGCTGCCGAATCGGGAGATGCTAGCTTATGTGATCAACTTGAAGACGAAAATGAAAGAGCTTCATGCAAATATAATATCATCGCAAATCAAGCTTCCGAACAAAACGATCCATCACTTTGTGACGGTATCGGTCAAGAATCTTTCATCCAATTATGTAAAGAATTTGTTACTAAAGACCGTCCGGATCCCAGCACATAGCTACAGCTCTAACCCACCTTGCTCCTCCAGCTGTATTAGTAACTTCCATCCAACAAGATTGGGAAGAGGTAATTGGCTGAACGTTATTCAAAACAATATCACCCGCGGTCCATAAATCGTTTCCACAGCTAACAACATATTCACCGATATTGCAAGCTTGTGAAATACTTTGATTGGCACCGGCAGGTATCGAAATCCAGCCTGAATACCTTTCGGTAAAATTTCCAAACTTATCTGCCTGTACAGTATCATTTACAACCAAATTATCGTTGATTACAACATCTCCATCAATATCCAGATCCTCACTCGAAATCCAAACTCTACCGTTGTCAGGATTTAGATAAATAAATGGAGCGTATGCCCCTGAAGTTGATATTGATAAGTTGTTATTAATACCGGCATCAATATTTTCTACGTTATCAATATTTAACCCTGTTATACCTGAAATTGTATCTGTATTAATGACATCACCAAAAGTCACAGAATTAAAAAAGCTGGATGCACCATCGACATTTACTCCTCCTGCGATATCGACATGAGATCCGGCAGGTGATATTTCACCACCTAAAATTATATCCTCTGTAATATTAACATTCCCCCCCACGTTTAAATTACCATCTACATCCCCAGCTCCGACATCAATACTGTTGCCGTAATAATCTCCACCTGTCTCTATACTTCCGTTGGCATATAGCCCGCCATCAACTTCTACATCTCCAGTCACTGTCAATCCTGTAAAAGTAGGCGCGATCCCTGTGCCTGGAGGAGGGTGAGTAGGCGCAGCACCAATTGCCGCATTCGCCCCTAAAAGCAAAACTCCCGCAAACACAGCAAGCCCTGCCGAAATCAAAGCATTTTTCAGATGTTTATTTTTCATTTTTATTTTTGTTATAACTTTTTATAATTTTAACATAAAAAAGCCTTTTAGACAAGACTACAAAAGTTAAGGAAAAGGCTATTCAACCCTCATGGCGTTCCTGATTTCAAACTTTATATTGTCAGTAATATTTGGAATGGTCGGGGACCACGCCGGCCAGCTTTCAATTTCCACTTTATTTATCTGCGGCAGATTTTGGATGTAAAGTTTTGCCTCTTCAATATCTTTACCGGCGACATGTTCCTTGATCTTGTTTAAAAGGCGTTCACCGCTTTCTTGATCCGGATCTATGGCGAACTGTTCAATCCCTTTAATGTTGGCGGTCAGCTTGATTTTGCCGGAATTATCGTCCCATTCAAAAATTCTATAGGAAGTTGAATCTTCATTTATTGTTAAAAGCTCTTTTTGAGGACTTTTTTTCAGCGTCAGCTCGCTTTTCAATATTTCAAGCATCGCATCATGATCATAATAAACACCACTTACGTAAATTTCTCCGCTCAAAGTAAATTCAGATTTTTCCTCGCCGACAACTCCTGAAGGGATTTCTACTTTCGGCTCTCCGGTTTTAATTGCCCCCTCTCCTTCTAACAAAGTATAAACATCGGATTCTCCCACAAGTTCACTTTTGGAAATTACAGCAGATTTAAGTTCCTCCACCGCGCTTTTATAAAGCTCATCACTGAGCCGCGATTTAGCCGCTTCAATATCTTCTTCTGAAATATAAGTCACATAATCAGTGACTCCTCCGGTCATAGGATTATAACTTTCGGCATAAAGCTTTTTTTGACTGTTTTCTCTTAAACCCGGAAGAAAAAAACGGGCCGGGCCGATATTTCCTCTTTCTCCCACAATTGCTCCGTACGCGTCTACCTGATCGGCTGTAACGAATACTTCTACAGTACCCGGCCCTTCATTTGTAGCCGCAGGAACAGTAACAGGGTCCGAAATTCTGAAAACAATTCCATCCTCGGTCTGAAACCTGGTCCGCGCTACAAGCGGCCAGGAATTACCGGTTGTATTTATTATTGTAAGCGTACCGCTTGCATTAACGCCTTTATTTGAGAATTTTTTTCCGGTCGCAAAATGAGTGATCGTCTTATCAACAGTCGTTTCGATAGGATAGCTTGCGATCATGTGAGGAGGCCTGGTTTCAAGTTCAGATTTGTTTTTTTGATAATCCGCGAGGGTAATATTAACGGATTTCTCAAGAACACTCGCGGAGGGCGTCAGATAAATAGTAACCCCCGGCAAAGCGATATAAATTATTACTAACAAGATAAAAACACTTATAACAACAAGCCCGATCAGAGCGTGACGATTGGGCGCGACCAACACAAACTTGGATTTTTCCTTTTTTTGCGGGGGAGTTTTTTTACTTTTGATTTTTGAAACATCCACGGATTTTTTTGCCTTTTTCTTGCCTAAGAGTTCACTTATAGAAAGTTTTTTTTCTGCAAGTCGTTTGGGGGTTTGTTCCTCAACAGAATTAATAGTCGCCCTTAAAGGCGTAATTTTTAATTGCTCATCATCGGTTTCTGCGGAAAAAATTGCCGGAGTTCCTTCACCTGTGGCTTTATTATACACTTCAATCCCGATTTGTTGGGCAAGATGAAGACCGTTTTTGTCATTTGTAATAAGATAAACGGTTTTGTTGTCGTCCTCGGATTTTCGTTTTAAAATTTTTAGATTAACGATGCTTTGAAAAAGTACCGCTCTTTTTGGAACTACAATATAAACATTTTTCGCGTTTACAGAACGAACTTTATCGTAAACTTCGGTTACCTCTTCATCGATTTCGGCATATACAACTTTTTTTGTTGGAATTACTTTACTTTTTTCTTTTTTTTCAGATTCTTCTTTTTCGTTTTTCTTTTTTTTGGAAGTTTTATCGGTAGTATTTTGTTTTTTAACTACTTTTTTTTCTTTTTCTTCATCTTTTTTTTTCTTTTTTGGAGGCATGATCGCGATTACATTTGCATTAAACGGACAACTTTTTTGAGAACTTTTGGAAGAAGCTGTTCTTCATTGATGAATGAGAGCGCAAGATTGGCAAGCGCCATGGGCACAATATCCTGCTGATCTTTGATAAGTTTGGTCTCATCATAAAGATTGGTGACCATTTTTGGATTTAAGAATGTTACTTGTGGTTTTTTTGAGAATGGTAGAGACTTGATCCATTCCCGACTTTCCAAAGCTTCCTTTATTTCGGGTAGATGCGACCCTCCTCCTGAAAGAAGAATTTTTGACGGTAATACATCAATCCCTTCAAATTCCTCCAATGTCAAAGCGACACCCGAAAGCCAGACATCACTGTCGATTTTCATGGCTTCACGAACAATTTTATTTGATTGTCTTTCCAGATTATCGTTACTGTAAGCCAGCTTTATTTCTTCTGCTTCTTTGAACGAAATATTTAAAGTCTGCGAAAGACGTTTTGTGAATGTGCGTCCGCCGAGAGTAAACATTTTGGTTCCTTCGACTGACCCGTCACGTACTACAGCGACATCGGTTGTTCCCCCTCCAACGTCAATAAATATTGCACCATATTGGCCTCCATCCTCGTGACCGAGACATCTGGTCAAAGCATAAGGTTCGGCCGCGATGGAAATAAGTTCCTTATCAATTTCAGCGGCGATGGTTTGAAGAGCTCCGTAATGAACAAGCGGGGCGAATGCGTTAAAAATACTTAAAGTCACCTCTTTTCCCTGAAAGCCGATGGGATTTGTTACTTTATATCCGTCAATTCTCACATCAACTATTGCGGCATTAACTAGTTTGACATCGATTTCACTGTAGCCGGTTTCATGTGCGAGCTGACTTCTTACGGAATCAAAAGCTTTCCATTGGACTTTATGAACAATATTTTTCAGTTCGGCCAGATCGATTTTACTGTTTGCGTCCTGACGAATATAACTTGTTGTATTTGTAGCGCCTTTAACAAGTTCACCCGAAATCCCCAAAATCATTTTTTGGGTCGAAACGCCGGATATATTTTCAGCTTCACGAATAGCACTGTGGCAATTGGAAATAACAGACGCGATATCGGTAACGACGCCGCTCTGCATGTCCCCAAGCTTCTGGCGCTTTTGGCCGACACCGAGTATACGTCCTTTTTTGCCTGCAGATTCACATACCAAAGCTTTAACAAAGTCAGTTCCAATATCAAGAGCAAGGAAGTGCGCGTCACTCGTCCTCTTTTTTATTCTGCGAAAAAATCGCATAGAATTTTTTAAAGCTAGAAAAATATACGAAAAATACTGTTAAAAAGCAAGGTTCTATTCTTTATACCATTCACTCCCGCTGTCAAAAATGACCTTATTTTTACTTTTGTCCTCAAACCTTTCAAATCCAAGATCTACAAGTTTATCGACAAGTTCTTCATAACTGATACCGTGAGCCTCAATCATTTTTGGATACATGCTTATGGAAGTAAAACCGGGCATTGTGTTTATTTCATTTAAATAAACTTCTCCGCTGTCACGATCCAGAAAACTATCGACTCTCGAAAGTCCGCCGCAATCGAGTAATTTATAGGCTTTAATACAAATTTCCTTGATTTTTTCAGCGGTTTTATCGGGAATATCAGCCGGAACCTGAGTCATGGAAACTCCGTTAACATATTTATCGTAAAAATCATAAAATTCTCCTCCAACAATCACTTCACCGACCGGCGCGGCAACCGGATCATTATTCCCAATGACGGAACACTCAATTTCACGGCCGTTTATTGCCTTTTCAACCAAAATTCTTCTGTCAAAACTTGCTGCAAAATCGATTGCGTTTAATAGATCTGCCTTTTTTTTGACTTTCGTAATTCCGACAGAAGAACCCATATTTGCTGGTTTAACAAAGCACGGGAAACCGATGTTTTTTTCAATATCCTCAAAAATAATATCTTTTTTGATTTCCCAGGCATTTCTGTTGAAGCCTATATAAGGAACAACAGGCAGACCGGCGGATTCCCATAAAGATTTACATTGTAACTTATCCATAGCTGTCGAAGAAGCCAGAACACCACATCCGACATACGGAATATTCATAATTTCAAAAAGACCCTGAATAGTTCCGTCCTCACCAAAAGGGCCGTGAAGTACAGGAAAAAAAATATCGATGTTATAAAAATCGCCTTTATCATTAACAAACCCCCGCATTTTAGGATCGGTTGAAAGAAAAATTTGCTGGAGGCCTGAATAATCCTGTTGTTTGAAGCTCTCAAGACAACCGTTTCCCGTGTACCATTTGCCGTTTTGTGTTATTCCGATTTCAACAATCTCATATTTTTCAGGATTAAGAGCACCGATTACTGAAGTCGCTGAAACCAGTGAAACTTCATGCTCTCCACTGCGTCCGCCGAAAATTACTCCGATATTTATTTTATTCATGCCTGGAAGTTATCAAAAAAACAGGATTCCCTCAAGACGGTACTTGGTATTTTAGTATCATATTAGTTTACGATGATTATTTTTTAAAAGTTATAAGGACTTTAGAAATTTTTTAATAAAATTTAAAAATATTTTTAAATATATTTAAGAAAAATTTTACAAGCCTTTGTTAAAGTGAACCTGTAAAAAAAATCCAAAAGCATGCTCACATACAAAATACAAAAAGCAGAAAAAATCAGATATTCAGACCCTAAAAAGCTTTCCGATCAGGAACTTTATAAAAAATGTCAGGAATACGGTATGAACGCAAAAGTCTGGCTTAGACGCTTTGCCGGACTACTTCCGGAAGTAAATAAAAGAAAGCTTTATCGTAAAAAAGGTTTTATCTCGATCCATGAATTTGCCAAAAAACTATGCGGTATGAGCGAATTTACGGTCGAGAGAATATTAAATTTATCAAACCGTCTTGAGGACAAACCTAATTTAAAAGCTCAATTTCAGGCCGGGATACAGGGCTGGAGCAAAATCGAGACTGTTTCGTTTATAGCGACACCCAAAACGGAAAAAAACTGGGCTGAAAAAGTAGAAAAAATGTCAAAAAGAGTGCTTGAAACCTATGTCAGCCATTACAGAAAAAAACTTTCAAAACAAGAAACTGAAGAAATAGCCAAAAATTTAATCCCCGGGGACGAATCAAAAAACATCCCCAACCTCAGTCAAGAGCTTAAATATTTATCATTTCAATTAAGCCGCGAAATCGAACACAAATTAAGGTTATTTAAACAAAAAATTGAAAAACAGAAGAAAGAAAACTTAAGCTGGAATGAAGTTTTTCAGGAATTACTGATAAAAAGAACCTTTCGGACAAATCCCTATGAAAAATATAATGGAAAAGAACAAAGAAAAATACAAAACACAAAAAACATCTCAAAATCCACGTGCAACAATAAAAACCTTTCAAAATCTTCAAGTAAAAACATCGAAAATCTCCAAAAACCTAAAAGCAGAGCTATTCCATCACAAATAAAAAGATTTATCAGACAAAAATACGGGACTAAATGCGCGTATCCAAATTGCAATAAGCCTTTTACGGTTTTTCACCACACAAAAAGATTCGCGATTTCCAAAAAACATGATCCCAAATATATTGTACCGTTATGTGATTTACATCACGGGTTGGTGCACACGGGGCTGATAGCAAATGAAACAGACAATCCGGAAAACTGGCGAATTAAAGAAAAAATCAACAAAACTGAACTTACTGCATACATCGACCAAAGAATAAATGATTTCAAACCTGGATAGCTTCATTTAATTCGACACTTCCGTAAAATGCATAGCTGGCACCTGTTTGGCGGACCCATTCCTGATCACCAAGACTGTAGTGCCACCACTCTAGAGGATAATTTGCAAATCCGGTATGTTCCATAATCTTTTTTAAAAGCATACGATTTTTATGAAAAGTTTTCCGCTCTTCAGAGTTTTTGTAAAAATTTGTATGAGCTTTTTCAGAAAAATCATCAAATCCTGTACCCATCGGTAGTTCATCTCCTTTATTGTCCACAATTGTTAAGTCGACACATGCTCCGGTATTGTGAGGAGCGGGTATAGCCTGATCATTGCTTGGAGGTGAAATGTATTTTATCGCAGCCAGATGTAATTCATCTTCACTATAGTTCTGATATCGTTTTCTGAACTGCTCCAATATATCTTCGTATAGATTTTCCTGGGTTTTTAGCGACCTATAGCAGTCCCAAATTTTTAAATTCCATTTACGGCAGTCTGGCATTCTCTGAAGATTTGCTTTGGCACTACGTAGCTTTTCAAGTACACCTGATCTCAATTTCATGACATCAGTATCGCTGTGTCCCCATTGATAATAAAGAGGCTCAAGAACAAATTCATTACGATCCAATTCTACAAGCGGTTCACCGCATTCACGTATATTTATGCCGCTCAGTTCCTTTAAATTTGCCATAATTTTTAAATTATTATTTTAAAGATACATTCTGGGTATCCTTTCATTTACTCTTGTGGGAATTTCATAATTAATTGTATCAGCCCATTCCGCGAATTGTTCCACAGTTATTTTTTCATCTCCGTTTTTTCCAATTAACGTTACATCATTTTCAATTTCTGCTTCCGGTATATCTGTCAGATCAATCATTATTATATTCATACAAACCCTTCCACGTAAAGGTGCTCTTTTTCCATTTACCAAAACATGGGCCCGGCCGCTCAACCCGCGGTCGTAACCGTCATAATAACCAACGGGAATAATACCCAAACGTGTCTGATGCGTTGTCTTATAAGTACAACCGTAACCTATATATTCTCCAGAAGGTATGGATTTAATCTGTGCAATCTTGGCTTTCCAGTTAAACGCGGGATGTAACGAAAAATCGCCGCCGACTTCTTTAACATACGATACATAAGTTTCGCTTGAAGGCCACATCCCATAACAGGAAATACCCGGACGCACCATATCAAAGCGGGTTTCAGGAAAAATAATGGTCGCCGCTGAATTACTGCAGTGCTTTATGGGAATATTTATACCGGCGCTTTCGAGTAAAGAAACAGCTTTCATAAATTTGTTTAATTGATGCTCCGCATAACTGTGATCGGTAGTATCTTCAATATTTGCAAAATGAGTTGCGATCCCTTCAAGCTCAATTTTTTCAAAACTTTTAATATATTTTGCAAAATCAACAATATCATCCATCAAAACCCCCTGACGATTATTTCCGGTTTCAACTTTTATATGAACATTTAACATTTTTCCGGCTTTTTCAGTAAGTTCTGCCAGTTTTTCAATTATTTTTTTATTATAAACTACCAGACGACAGTTTAATTCAACAGCTTCTTCAAGAGAATCTAAAGGAACATAACCTAAAATATAAATAGGAGCATCAATCCCTGAATCCCTAAGAACACGGGCTTCATATAAAGCATTTACACCAAGCCAGTCGGCGCCGGCTTCCAGGAAAGTTTTTGAACATCCAACAAGGCCGTGCCCATAAGCGTTCGCCTTGACACAGGGACATAAAATTCGGTCAGGTCCTACTATCTCACGAAATTGACGTATATTTTTTATAAGTGCTTCTCGGGAAATTTCAACCCAGGTAAGTTCTTTCATAAATCAAAGATTAGATTAAACACCATAAAAATCAACCAACAAATACTTTTAATAGAGTTGACCGAGGCACAATTAGCTTATATAATCTAACTCCGAAAAAATAAGTAAAATAACTATAATTTATATGTTTGAAAACAAAACACCACAGACCGGCACCTATCCAAAAACAGGCATTGAAGCAACTTTTTTCGGGAAAGTTATGACATTTTTCGCCCTTGCAATACTTGCTTCCGCGGCTGGTACATTTATAACTTACAATTATTTTATAGAGGTTTTTATTCAAAATCCTTCACTGATATACCTGTTTTTTATAGCTGAACTGGCAATTATTTTTACTGCCAGAAAATGGAGGGAAAAAAGACCGCTCAATCGCATAATGTTCGCCGCTTTTGCGTTTATTACAGGGATCACTCTCGCACCGCTTATAGGTGTTTTGATTAATACACCCGGAGGCGTTGCCATACTTACAAAGGCGCTCCTCGCGACAGGCCTTACATTTACCGGTACAGCGCTTATCGGATGGACAACGAAAGTAAACCTGTCGGGACTTAGAGGATTTTTGATGATGGGACTTTTGGGAATGATTATTGTTGGGATAATAGGAATATTTGTGCCATGGGGAAATACTTTTGAATTGGTATTTTCGGGAGCCGGCGTACTGCTTTTTTGCGGCTTTACCATGTATGATTTTCAAAAAATTAAAGAATTTCCGGAAGACGGATATATTGACGCGGCTTTGATGCTGTATCTTGATATTTTTAATCTTTTCTTGTTTTTACTAAGATTTATTACGGCTCTTTCTCGTGAATAATAAGACTCTTACTTTTGACATATCGGCTCTTTTAAACAGTCCTGCCGGTGAAAGCGTTGTTTATCGCTTTAAAGGGCCGGTTAATTTTGAAGGGATTGAAATGGATTCCGATTTATCCGGAAAAGTTGAGATTATGAGAATCGATGAAGGGTTTAATGTTGTAGCCAGAGATGTCGGAGGGAAGGTTAAACTCTCCTGTAAAAAATGTCTTGAAAAATTCAGCAAAAAAATAAAAATTAAAAATACGGAAAGAATATTTTTTTTGGAAAGACCAAAAAATATTAAGGATATTAATGATCTTTATTTGGTCGACAAAAAACATCTGACTGTAGATCTTAAAGAAATGATAAGACAGGAATTAATCTTGCATTTCCCCGTAATTTCAGTATGCTCTACACACTGTAAGGGTATTTGTCCGGTTTGCGGGAAAAATCTAAACAAAGAGAAATGCAATTGTAAAATAAATGAAGAATCAAAAGAAAACAAACCCTTGTCAGAGTTAAAAAACTTATTGAAGTAATTATGCCAAAACATCCGGTACCAAAAAAAAAGACTGCCAAAGCAAAAACCAAAACACGTTATGGAAGTTTCAAAACCAAAACATTAAAGAAACTCTCAAACCGTGTAAATTTGGTCGATTGCCCAAACTGCGGATCAAAAGCATTGGCGCATACTGCATGCCCCCAATGCGGACAATATCGTGGAAGACAAATTATCGATAAACAGAAAGAAGTTGAAAAAATCACGAAAATAAAAGCTTAACAATATGGCTAGCTATAGGCACCTGGCCCGAACCTGCGTGATGCAAACTCTATTCGCTGTAGAGTTTCGAAAAGAGGACCCCGAAAAGCTCCTCGAAAAGATTCTAAAAGAATTTGCCCCAAAGCTTACCGAAAAGGATTTTGCGAATGATACTTTGGAAGGCGTCCTTAAAAATAAGAAGAAAATCGAAAAAATTCTGCAAAAATATGCTCCTGAATGGCCGCTTGAAAAAATTGCCCGTGTAGATAGAGCTATTTTGGAAATCGGAATTTATGAGATAATGTTTAACGATGAAGTTCCCCCTGTCGTGGCAATAAACGAAGCTATAGAAATTGCCAAACACTTCGGCGACAGCAACAGCCCCAAATTTATAAACGGAGTTTTAAGCAGTGTCATGAACGCCAAAAAAAATAATAAATAAAATGACCCCAAACAAATACAAAAAACTGGAAGAAAAAATTGGTATAAAATTTAAAAATCTTGACATTTTAACAAAAGCTTTTGTACATAGATCGTATATAAATGAACACAAAAACGAAAATATCGAAGACAATGAAAGACTGGAATTTTTGGGGGACGCTGTTTTGGAACTGGTAGCGACAAAACATCTTTTTGAAACCTGCCCCAACAAAGCTGAGGGCGAAATGACTTCTTTTAGATCTGCTCTTGTGAGAGGAAAAAATCTCGCGGATGTTTCGGAAGAATTAAGCCTTGGAAAATATCTATTCTTAAGCAAAGGAGAAGAAAAATCGGGCGGCCGCAAAAAAAACTACATCCTGGCTAACACACTTGAAGCTCTTATCGGAGCTATTTATTTGGATCAGGGATACCATACCGCGGAAGAATTTATCGAAAAATTTATTATGGCAGAACTTGATGAAATAATTGAAAAAGAACTTCATATTGACGCAAAATCCCGCTTTCAGGAGATTTGCCAGGAAAAAGAGGGAATTACACCGCATTATAAGATAATCGCTGAAGAGGGACCCGATCACAATAAACAATTTACAATGGGCGCGTATATTGATAAAAAACAAATAGCAACAGGGACGGGTTCAAGCAAACATGATGCCGAAGACGAAGCCGCCCGAAATGCTTTAAAAGTTAAAAGATGGGAAACGTAACATTTGATGAAAAATCGTGCGGGGTAATCGCTTTCCGTGAAAAAGACGGAGAAAGACTGTATTTGGTTTTGAAATATCCGGGGGGGCATTTCGATTTTCCAAAAGGACATGTGGAAGATGGGGAAAAAGAACATGAAACCGCGCTCAGAGAACTTTTGGAGGAAACCGGAATTTCCGATCTTGAAATTATTGATGGATTCCGTGAAGAAATTTCATACCGTTATAATAAAAAAGGAAAACCTTCCCACAAACACGTGATTTTTTTTCTTGGAAAAACAAACCTGGAAAATATCAAAATTTCTCATGAACATTTGGATTCTTATTGGCTTCCTTATGACGCGGCTTATAATAAAGCAACTTTTGATAACGCCAAAAATCTTTTGAAAAAAACAAAAAAATTTTTGGAAGAATAGAATTTTCTCTGTTATTATCAAATAAATAATAGATAAAATTTTTAAGTATGAAAATAAAGATTCAGA
>WJKQ01000105.1 GCA_014728975.1 Candidatus Peregrinibacteria bacterium
GCAAATATCCAGCCAATTGATCCTTATCAGCATATTTTACCAAATAATAAAATGAAAGGATATTATGCTTACGAAAAGAGATTAAACTGGTTTCCAATCAAAACATTCAAGGTCATAGAAAATGATCCTTTAAATAATTTAACGAATGTATTTACAAAACTGACAGAAGACGAAACTGCAGTTATTCAAATCGTAATAAGACCAAAAAGTGACAGATGGACGAAAAAAGCCAGAGAACATGGAGAAGCCTTTTTTAAGGGAAAAAAGAAAACAGGAATAAAGATCCCGGTATTGGGTTCGATTTTTAACGTTTTTAAAGGGATTTTTCTTGGATACGAAAAAATGGAGGTACAGCCGAAAGATACTGGAGGTGGTTATGTCAGGATGCTTCAGGCAAAAGAAGAAGTTGCAAAAAGAATGGGGGAAAAATCTTCACAAACGGGTTTTGACACGGTAATCAGATTACTTACTACGGCAAAAACGGAAAGACGCGCTTTGGATTTAAGCAACAATATAATAGTAAGTTTAAGCATTTATAAAGACGCCGGATCAAATTGGTTTCAGACAAAAAGATTGTTTATTATAGATTTTATTAACGATATATGGTTCAGATTTAATTTTAAGCATCGGTTGCTGGACACAAGGTTTTTATTTCTTGGTGAAAAACAATCGATAATGGCTGAAGATGAGTTATCAAGCCTGTACCATTTTCCATCGAGTAGGTTTAATTATTCACCTACAATAAGGTGGTTAAACTATAAAGTTCTTCCGGCGCCTGTTAATCTTCCTTCAGAAGGAATACTTATTGGCAACAACATATATCGCGGGACAAAAAAAGAGGTCCGGTTCCAGAGATCTGACAGATCAAGACATCACTATATACTTGGAAAATCCGGTTCTGGTAAATCAGCGTTACTGTCATTTATGTCGCGACAGGATGTAAGAAACGAGGAGGGGGTTTGTATTATCGATCCGCATGGTGATCTGATTGAGGATGTTTTGACATATATTCCAAAAGAAAGAGCCAAAGATGTAATCATTTTTGATCCATCGGATCAGGGAAGGCCTATGGGATTAAATATGCTTGATGCAAAAGATTCGGCTGAAATGGATCTGATTTCCACCCAGGCCACGGAAATATTCATAAAACTGTTTGGTGATGAAATTTTTGGACCGAGAATCCAGCATTATTTCAGAAACGCCTGTTTAACATTGATGGAGGATGAAGAAGAAGGGGCGACACTGATTGACATTCCGAGAATTTTCACCGATGACGCCTTTCTCAAATACAAATTAAAAAAAGTTAAAAATCCTGTAGTAAAATCTTTTTGGGAACACGAATACGCGAATACCGGAGATCGAGAAAGACAGGAAATGATACCGTACTTCAGTTCAAAATTCGGACCATTCATCACAAATTCGATAATGAGAAACACGATTGGACAAAAAGAATCTTCATTTAATTTCAGAAAAGTTATGGATGAGGGAAAAATATTACTGGTAAAACTTTCCAAAGGTAAAATAGGTGATTTAAACACTCAGCTTCTGGGATTGGTCATGGTTTCAAGAATACAAATGGCGGCAATGAGCCGTGCAGATATCCCCGAACCGGAACGCAGAGATTTCTTTATGTATGTGGACGAGTTTCAGAGTTTTGCCACGGACAGTTTTTGCGCGATACTGTCGGAAGCAAGAAAATATCATTTGAACCTTATAATGGCGCACCAATACATAAAACAGCTTGTAACGACAAAATACGGCGTAACTTCAACAAAGATCAGAGATGCAGTATTTGGTAACGTGGGAACTTTAAGTTCATTTAAAGTCGGTGCTGACGATGCAGAATATCTTGCAAAGGAATACGCTCCGCTTTTAACGGAACAGGATGTAATAGGAATTTCAAATTATAAAATGTATACAAAATTAAATATTGATAATTCAACATCCAGACCATTCTCGATTAATACAATCTGGGATACAACAGGTCAAAGTCACAAAGTTGCAAAGATAATTAAGGAATATTCACGTCTTAAACATGCAAGAAAGAAAAAGTTTGTGGAACAGGAAATAACAACCAGAATCGGTATAGACATGAGCGCGCCGCCTATAGATATTAGCAAAATTCCGGGCCAACCCGGAATGAAGAAACCTTCTCCCGGGAACATGGTCGCTCAGATGATGGGTGCTACAGGAAAACCTCCCAAGATCAAACCTGAGGATGTGGGAGAAGGCAAAAAAGAAAAGAAAAGGACAAAAATGAAGAAACAATCAAAATCCGGGAAAAAACCTTCAAAATAAAGGCAGATTTTTAATTGAATTCGTGTTGACAAAAACAAATATCATGATAAACTTTTACTCTTTTTGATATCAGGTCAAAAATGTACTTTAAAATCTAAAGTAGGGAGTGATCTGTCTCTAAACATAATGTGATGCCCGGGCTCATGCCCGAGAGCAAACATTTGGAGATAGATCCTCTCTCTACTTCTAATGGCAGTTGAAAATATAAATCGGCAGCTTATAAGGCTTAAAATTTTAATTTTGGAATGATTTTTTAGGTCTTATCAGCTGCCGATAAAAGGCAATAACATAAAACGGGCTTCACATACATCACGAAACGAACACGAACAGGGGGCAAGACCCCCACAGGAGATCGAAACATGCTGTGCAAGAAGACCATGATTTTTTTGGTCACTTTGCTGTTCACCGTCGTCGCCATCCTGGCGTCGACCACTGCTCCCGCGTCAGCATTGACACGGGACGAGCTGACGGAAGAGCAGGGAGAGCTTCTCTCCCTCCTGTTCCTCGAGAAGGGCGAAAACATACCATCAGGGCGCCGTGCCCTGACGAAGATGCTTCTTCCCCTCCGCGAAGACGCGGGAGCGTCGGCCGATGACGTCAAGGAAGTGCTCCAGTACCTCCTCGGGTACACGGAGTACCTCTATCCGTCGACGGTCGACAACAAGGATATCGGTCCGGAGGTCGCGGCGAAGTTTTACTACGCCGACTTCAAGACCGAGTCACCCGAGGAGGCAGAGCTCATCTGGTCGAGGATCAATAACCTCGACCGGATCGTGCGCAACTCGAAATACGAGATGCACATGAAGTACTACATCATAAAGTTCCGGGCCTGCCGCAAAGAGGAAAAGGAGAGAATCCAAAACCTCGATGCAACGGAAATGCAGGAGGAGCTCACGCCTGAATTCCAGGAGCGCTTGCGGGGGTACCTCAGGAGCGCGCCCTGTGACAGGTGGAATTCGCTTTCCATCTGTGCGAAGCCTAAGAAACCCAAGCGGCGGAAGAAGAAGCCGAAGCGGCGTAAGAAGCCCAAGCGGCCCGTGGCGAAACCGGACTGCGGTCCGGACTGCCCCCCGCTCCGGGGGAAGGGCTCGGCCCGTTCCACCTCCCGCTCGCGGCCGACTCGTCGAGCGGTTGCGACCGGGGAATCAACCCCCCCCTCGACGCCGCCCGCCGCGGCGAGCGGGACGACGGCCAGGCCGGCCTTGATCCCGCGACCCCCCGCGGGAAAGGATGGGATCAGGCGGCCCGCCCGTGGCCGCCATTAACTTCAACTGCCTACATAAGTAGTAGGCGAGGAATCGAGGCCTCCGCATTCGTGCGTTGAGGCCTCTTTCTTATATTTAAATTTTGGAATAACAAAAAATAACCTTTAGAGAATTTTTAATAAAGGTTCTTTGAAAGTGATCAAATGTACGATAATTAGAATTTAAGATTGAAAGATTATTCGGGATTGTGGGCGGCCGGATCTCATGAAGAGTTCCGGCACACCCAGGGCGGGTACTACTGTGGCTAGGGCGGGAAAAATCCGAGATCTTTGCAGGGGACCCTGCGCGGATCCCGGATCTCCGCGATCGAGCCGTCCGGCATGATGTCTGTCTCTACGACGAGACAACACACCGGAGGGAGGGGCGTGGTCACCCACGACTGGGTGGGACGGTCATCCAGGAGCAAGACGAGCGATTCGTCCTTATCCTGGATCCCGACGCCCAGTCGGTTACACTCTGTCTGGGCCGCCTGGACGTGCCAGTATGGCCCTCTCTCGTCTTGCAGCCTTTGGAGCTGGAGGAATACGGAGAAGGTGATCGCCTTCGGCGGGGTGGGATCGAGCTTCTCGGCCACGGCTTCCTGGGAAGCCGCGGCCTTCTTGAGGTTTACGGCCTCCGCGCGCCGGAGACCGGCCTCGTCGGTCCGGGCCTTCTCGGCCCGGACACGAGCGAGGCGGTGGGCCTCGTGGGCCCGCGCCTCGCGTTCCCGCGCCTTCTCATAGGCCCGGTATTCGCGTTTCCTTTCTATCTCCGCCTTTTCCAGCGGAGTGAGCTCGGGCTTCGGCTTGGGGGCCGAAGCGCAGTTGATGACAAAAATGGCCAAGAAAAACAAACCGAACAAGCTTTTCATCGGAGATCTCCTTCCGAAGTCGAGAAAAACGTTAAGCCACACGCAATCTGCGCGCGGCCTATATTCCCTAGATCTCACCCAACTAGAACAGCCAATAAGCATTATTTTCTATTCCAGTTGGGCGAGAGTTTTAGCAGTAGTAGCAAGCCAATATTTCTTTCCTTCTGGAGGCGATCCGTCTAAATAAGAGAATCAGCCTACTTTTAGAAGAAAAGAAAGTTAGCTTGCCACAAGGGCAAATAGTCAAGGATCGATTTTTGGACGCAAAAATCCAAAAATAGTTGGCTATTCTAGCCTTAAAAAGCTCAATTTGTCAAGTTGATTCAAAAATTTACTGGTGGCAGGGGGGAGAATTGAACTCCCGACCTCCGGGTTATGAATCCGACGCTCTTACCTACTGAGCTACCCTGCCGAAACATATATTATGAAAATGTACAAAACCTTGGTTGCGGGGGGTGGATTCGAACCACCGACCTTCGGGTTATGAGCCCGATGAGCTTCCTCTGCTCCACCCCGCGTTGTTTAGCTTTAGGAAAATAATGCAAATACAATCCAAAGTCAATCACCAAAGAAAAAACTCCACCATTTTTCCATGTTTGACTTTCCCGAGTGCGTTGCAAAGTTTTTATCAACTGCTTCCGTATCAGAAATATCTTCTTCCAAAACATCCGGAGAAAGTATTATAATTTCTTCCCCCGGATTTACCATTCCCAGATTTTGTTTTGCGATTTTATCTATATATTCTTCCGATGTAAAATAAAGATAATCTTCGGTTTTTTGTTTATTTTCTTCCTCAATTTGGGCATTTTCCTGTTCAAAAGCCTCAATATATTTATCGACCTGATAACTGTTGTAAACATTCTTGGTCAGCGAATAAACAAGATATGCTACCAATAAAAATTCAATTATTATTATCGCTTTCGTAAGGTTTGATGTATGCGAAAAACGTGATGACATAAACGAATTAAAAGCTTAGCAGAGATTATCACAGTTTATTTTTTTAGGCAATTTGCTACAATTGTTGGCATGAAAATCAAGAATACAAAATATATACATTTTATCGGTATCGGAGGAATTGGAACTTCAAGTATTGCACAAATATTAAAAAAGAAAGGAAAAATAATCTCAGGATCGGATGCAGTATCCTCTGACATAACAAAAACTCTTAAACTGGCTGGCATAAAAATTAAAATAGGACACAGCGACAAAAATATTTCAAAAAAACACCAGCTGATCATATATTCTCCGGCAATTCCTTCTAAAAATCCTGAGCTTAAAAAGGCCAAAAAACTTAAAATAAGAACCATTTCTTATCCTGAGGCACTCGGAGAACTTTCAGAGGACTACTTCACGATAGCAGTTGCCGGAACACATGGTAAATCCACGACTACGGCGATAACTGCTCTCGTTGCTGAGAAAGGTAACCTGGATCCCACAGTGGTCATCGGCACAAAAATAAAACAATTTAATAATAAAAATTTCAGAGTTGGAGAAAGCAAATATTTTATTTTGGAGGCATGTGAATACAGGAAGTCATTTTTAAAAATAAAACCGGATATTTTGATTATAACAAATATTGAGGCTGAACATCTGGATTATTACAAAAATTTACAAAATTACAAAAAAGCTTTTGAATTGTTGGCAAAAAAAGTTAACAAATCCGGAAAAATCATTATTAATTCAGACGATAAAGATTCAAATGTTGTCGTAAAATCTGCAAAAGGGAAGGTAATTACCTGGAGCAAATCAGATAAAAATTCAGATTTTTTACTTAAAAAAAACGTTTTGAAAAAATTGAATAAAAAAAGTGAACAAAAATCAAATAATAAAATTCAGCTAAATCTTAAAATTCCCGGAAAGTTCAATTTAAATAACGCCGTGTTTTCAACAATCACAGGCGTACTCCTTGGGATAGAGAATAAA
>WJKQ01000106.1 GCA_014728975.1 Candidatus Peregrinibacteria bacterium
AATCCTAAAAATATCGCCGAAAACATTCAGAAAAGAGGCGGATATATCCCCGGCATCAGACCGGGCCGACAGACCGCCGAATTTATACAACAGGTCTCCAGCCGATTAACATTATTTGGAGCATTCTTCCTGGCTTTTATAGCAATATCTCCTGTTTTAATACAATTTGCCTTCAAAACAACAGGAATCGGAACAGTTCCCCTACTTGTCTCAGGAGCCGGGATAATCATTATAGTGGGCGTTGTCCTGGAACTAATCCGCCAGATAAATGCCCGATTAGTTATGCACGACTACAAAAAATTCTATTAAATTATCACGAGAATAAGAATAGGTTGACGTTTTATTAGTTTAGTGTTATTTTCAACCCCTTTTTTTTGAGAATAACTCTTTTTAAATGAGCCCTCTGGAAAATCCAAAAAATAGAAACAATACTCCTAAAGACCCCAGGATAAAGAGGCTGATATACCTCAAAAACAGGTCGACACAACAAACTGAATATCCGAACATTCCTCCAAAACTTTACAAATACCTTACAACAGAAATCACTCCTGACCAGGCATCCATTATTTGTGATATTTTCTTAAGAATTCTTGGAATTCTGGAAACAAGAACACAAAAACCGGACGACATAAAAGAATGTCTCGAGGTTCTTAAAAATATACTTGGAAAATGGAGAGCGATCGATCTCTTAAGATGGGCAGGTGTATACATTAATATCAATGGCAAGGTAAGCAGAAAATTCATCGATCACAACCAGACCGAACAAGGAAAAACCCCCCTCAATTTAATTGTTACAAACATTAGAACCAAACTATATTTTTTACTTGTAACGATACAATATTCCGGAGAAGGCGACGTCCCCCCTCTTGCAATTGATCAAACCAAAGTCTAGAATTTCACCAGAATCTATACTTTAATCTTTCAAAATCATGGATCTAATTTTTTTTGGTATGCAGGGTGCGGGAAAAGGCACCATCGGAGAAGCGGTAGCAGAAAGATACGGCCACAAAATATTCGAAACGGGAGCTGAACTAAGAAGGCTGGCCCAGGAAGATTCTGAACTCGGCCGTAAAGTTAAATCGATAATTGATAAAGGAAAATTAGTACCAAACAAGGTTGTAATGGAAATCGTGGAAGATTTTATGAATAAACTTTCTCCCGATAAAGAAGTTCTTTTCGACGGAATTCCCAGAAGTGTAAAGCAGGCAAAAACATTAAATTCTCTTTTGGATAAACACGATAGAGATTACATAGCAGTACTTATAAAAATTGTCGAGGAAACCGCGTTAAAACGCCTGACCACCAGAAGAATTTGCAAAAATTGCAAAGAAGTATATCCGGCTGATTACAAAAAAGAAACATGCGAAAAATGCGGAGGAGAACTTATCACACGCGCAGATGACAACGTGGAAGCTATACAAACCCGTATAGACGCTTATAAAAAAGAAACTTTACCGGCAATTGAGCTTTACAAAGATAAACTGATCACAATTGATGGAGAACCTTCAATAGAAGAAGTAAAAAAATTAGCATTTGAAGTGCTGGATCCCATTTTAAAAGATTAAATTATGTCAATTCCGATAAAAAGCGAAAAAGAGATAAAAAAAATGCAGGAAGGAGGAAAAATCCTTGCGGAGGTATTGGAAACAGTCATAACAGAAGCAAAACCCGGCATTTCTACATACGAATTAGACGAACTTGCAGAAAAAATAATTATCAACCACGGAGCAAAACCCGGATTTAAGGGATACCAGGGTTTTCCAAACACCCTTTGTACTGCGATCGACAAAGTAATTGTTCATGGAATTCCCTCTAAAAATCAAATTTTACAAGAAGGAGATCTTTTTACTGTCGACTGCGGAGTTCTATATAAAGGATTTTACACAGACGCTGCGAGATCCAAAGGCATCGGAAAAATTTCCAAAGAAAAAGAAAGACTGTTAAAAACCGCTAATATCGCACTCGAGAAAGCCACAAATCTGGCTAAACCAGGCACCCACATAAACGAAATAGGAAAAATTATTCAGACAACCGTTGAAGAAGAAGGATTTCACATAATCAAAGATTTAACAGGACACGGCGTAGGCAGAAACCTTCACGAAGATCCGACAATTCTAAATTTTTGGGAAGGAAATCCCGGTCCTATTCTCAAAGAAGGGATGACCATTGCAATTGAACCCATTTTTTCAGCTGGAACAAGTGAAATGAAAACAGCAAACGATGGATGGACATTAGTAACAGACGACAATTCATCAGCAATTCAAGTCGAAAACACAGTATTGATTACCCAAAACGGACCAGAAGTGCTCACAAAAACATAAAAATCAAAATTTTTTATGAATTTTCTATTGCATCACTATATAAACTAATGTAAAATCCTACCGCTTTGCATATAAAAGGGTACTTTTTAAATGGATAAAGACGATACAATCGAAGTAATGGGAACTGTAATTGAACCATTACCTAACGCTACGTTTAAAGTTAGATTAGACGACGAAAACTATAAAGATATGGTAATAAACGCCCATTTATCCGGTAAAATGAGAATGAATTATATTAAGATATTACCGGGAGATAAGGTAACAGTTCAATTAAGCATGTATGATTTAACAAAAGGAAGAATAACTTATAGACACAAATAATATGAAAGTAAGAGCATCAGTAAAAAAATTATGCCAAAAATGTCAGATAATACGCCGAAAAGGGGTAGTCAGAGTTATATGCAAAAATAAAAGGCATAAACAAAGACAAGGTTAATTAAATTTTAAGTAGTCGGTATCCATCCCCCCGGATACTGACTACTTAGGATTTAATTATAGAAATATGGCACGTATTGCAGGAGTAAATTTACCTAAAGAAAAAAGGATAGAAGCCGCTTTAACAACTATCTATGGCATAGGAAGAAGTCTGAGTAGTAAAATCTTGAACGAAGCTAATATAGATAAAGACAAAAAAGTAGAAGAACTTTCGGATAAAGATATTGGCGTATTAAGAGAAATTATAGACAAAATTCCAAAAGAAGGAGATTTAAAAAGAAAAACAGCCATGGATATTAAGCGCCTTCAGGAAATAGGATCATACAGAGGATTCAGACACAAAAAGAACTTACCTGTAAGAGGACAAAAAACCAGATACAATGCAAGGACCAAAAAAGGTAAGAAAAAAACAATAGCTAATAAAAAGATTATAACCAAATAATAAATAATGGCAGAAGAGAAAAAACCAACCGAAAATAAAACGAAGGAAACTAAAGAAAAAACGAAGAAAGGAAGCTCAGTAAAAAAGGAAAAAGCTGAAAAACCCCAAAAAAAGCCAAAATCGCGAAGAAGAAGTGTTCCTGAAGGGAACGCTCATATACACGCATCTTACAACAATACAATCATCACTCTGACAGAACCCAACGGTGATATAGTGTCCTGGAGCAGTGCAGGATCAAGCGGATTCAAAGGCGCCAGGAAAGCAACACCTTACGCCGCCCAGGTTTCAGCGGAAAATGCAGTAGAAAAAGCAAAGCCGTACGGCCTGGAAAGAGTACATGTTTTTATAAAGGGAGTAGGTACCGGCCGGGAACAGGCCGTAAGAGGACTTGTATCTGCCGGTCTGGATCTTATATCAATTAGTGATATTACACCAATCCCGCATAACGGATGCAGAAAAAAGAAACTAAGACGCCCATAATAATCAAAAATTATGTCACGATACACAGGACCGATAACCAGGGTTTCAAGAAGACTAGGAGTGATGCTTTTCACTAACGGAGAAAGCAAAACCAAAGCATACAATAAAAAAAGATATAAACCCGGAGAGCACGGTCAAAAACATTTTGCCCAATTATCGGAATACAATAAACAGCTACAGGAAAAACAAAAAGCCAGACATATGTATGGAATAAGTGAAAGACAATCAAAAATTTATTACAAACTTTCGGCGAAAAGCAGTGGAATAACCGGAGAACAATACATGAAGATTCTTGAACAGAGACTCGATAACGTTGTATACAGAGCAGGATTCGCTTCAACAAGACCACAGGCAAGACAAATAGTTAATCATGGACTGATAAAACTTAATGGTAAAAAAGCAGCCATACCATCAATTCGGGTAAAAATCGGAGATACAATTGAAGTAAAAGAAAAAAGCAAAAA
>WJKQ01000107.1 GCA_014728975.1 Candidatus Peregrinibacteria bacterium
CTACAAGCGGTTTTGCAAGAATCATTATTCCCACTGACGCCGGTATTGTAAAAAATAAAATTCTTTGTGTTGTTTTTTGAATATGGTCTACGTATGATTTTTTATCCTCCCTACTCACGGCAGTTGTTAAATAAGGAAAAACAGCTGTAGCAAAGGCTATCCCAAAGAGACTTACGGCAAAACTTTGAATATTTCTGGCAAAATGAAATGCGGCAAGCCCTCCCTCAATAAGCTTTATTCCCACGACGGCAAAAATATAAAGGTTTATCTGCCATATAATAAGGCTTATTGATTTTGGGATCATCAATTTAATAATTTTTTTAAAAGCCGGATGCCTAACCTGCAATTTGGGGCGGTATTTGTAATCGGTCATAAAAGTATCTATCACTCTTATTATGCAATGAAAAGTTGCGCCTATAAATACACCGGTAGCCGCTGAATAAATTCCTATTTTTTCACTTAAAAAGATTACTCCCAATATTATTCCCAAATTATATAAGATTGGAGAAATCGCGTATGCTACAAAATGTTTATAACTCATTAAAATATTACCCAGGGTGTTGCTTATTGCGAATAAAACCGCAGAAGGCAGCATCAGACGTGTCATATTTATGATATTTTCATGCATTTCCGGTGTAGCGGTAGTGAAAATAACAGGTACAATCTTTCCCATAAAAATAAACGCAATTACAGCAAGCAAAGAAATCAGAATTGTAGCGCCTGTCAACATCGTGTTTGCGATTTTGTATGCCTCTTTTTTGTCCTTTACAAGGTATTCGCTAAACATAGGCAAAAACGCCGCGGTAAGAGCTCCGGCAATAAATAAATTAAAAAGCATGTCGGGTATCAAAAATGAGGCATTATAAGTATCCGTAGCCGCAGTAGTACCAAAATTTGTTGCTATTATCCTGTCTCTTATCAGCCCTATTGCGTAACTTAAAAAGGAAGTCATGGCAATTAATGCCGTAGCTCCGCCAATTTTTACAGGTCTGAAAATTTTCCTATACATATAAAGTATTCTACATCAAATTAGACCTATCTATGGTTATAAACTTGCCTTGTCTGCCTTTTTATTTTATAATTATAATGTAGGAATAAAACAAAAACAAAATAGAAAATGCTTAATAGCTTCCGCCAAATCTCGCTTTTAAATAAGCTTTTTAATGTGAATGGCAGTGAATGGCCCCGAATAGGCGCCGCGTGGGCTATATGCCTTATGTATAAAATAGGATTCGTAATAGGCTGGACATTAATTGTAGGTTTATTTGTAGCAAAATACGGGATATTTTCTCTTCCTTATCTATTTGTGCTTAATGCTTTATTTACAATTGCAGGCACGTTTTTTTTGGCTGCTTTTCTGGATCGTTACAGGAAACAATACATCATGGTATTCACCCTGTTGTTCGCCGCTTTTTCATTATTTTTGGCTTATTATTTCTCCAGTTCCAGTCAGCCATTATTTTTTTCATTTTTAGTTCTTGCCGAAGCTTTTTTTCTCGTTCATTTCAAAATACTATTCACCGGGACTATTGAGGAAAATTTTACTCCTATTGAAAGCGAAAGGACTTTTCCTCTTATTGAATCTTCGGAAACTATTGGAGGAATAATTGCGGGTTTGATTGTTGTGCTGATGTCCAATTATATTCCTTTGCAAATATTTGTACTTATATGGACCGGTATAGTTCTTATAATGATTCCTTGTATATTTTTATATGAACATTTAAATAAAAAAGTAAAAGTAATTCCAAAAATTAAACCAAAAAGAAATTCCTTTCAGATATATAATAAAATTAAAAATGAACTGGCAAATTCCAATGCCTTTTCGTACCTAAAAGGACTTTTTTTAATAGTTTTATTTCAATGGTTTTTATATAATTTAATGGAATTTCAATATACAAAAGCGGTTTATCAGAGTGTTTCAAGTGTAGTTATCGACTCCGGGAGCGGTTTTGAGCATTCGTTGGTCCATGACCTTGGACAATTTTTTATCCTTTTCAGTGTGGCCGCACTACTTATACAGTTATTTATCGGCAGCCGACTGATCAGTTCGTTAGGAATATTCGGGAGCATGCTTCTCCATCCTTTGGTTACTTTGTTGAGCGTATTTGGAATGACAATATCTTTTAGTTTGCCGTCCGCAATTCTTGCAAAAACAAATTATACGATAACTTCCATTATTCATTTAAATGCATATCATAGTTCATATTACGCAATTAAAGAAAATTTCAGAGAACACGTGAGGCAGTTTTTGGACGGGATTGTTAGACCCTTGGGAGCAGTTTTTGGAACGTTGATTCTAATTTTACTTCAAAGATTTTTTACTTCAGCCAGTGTGGTTTTCGCAGTCAATATTTCCATGATTATCGTTTGTTTTGTTATTTTTGTCGTTACCTATATTCAACAGGTAAGATACACATCTGTCGCTCTCGATGAACTCATTAATTCAAAAGATAAAAAAAGGAGATACAACGCTATAGATATTCTTGCGCAAAAAGGTCATAAGTCTTCAATCCCCTTTCTAAGAAAAATATTATTAAATAAGAAAGAACCTGTTTCTGTGCGTGTAAGAATTTTAAAAGCATTTTCAGAGCTTCAGGATTTATCAGTCGTAAGTGATATTATCAAATGTTTGAAATCAGAAGAATCGGCTATCAGATATGCGGCTCTTGACACTTTATTATCCTATAAAATTCTTTATAAAAAGAAAAAAGAACATATGGTTCTTGAACATAGACTTATTGAAACATTAAAAAATCTTTATGAAAAAGAAATAAAAGATGAGATAAGATTTAAAATTATTTCAGTATTATCCAATATCAGTTCTGTTGCTTCTTTTGAACATTTATTAGGTATTGTTAAAAACAAAAAAGGAAAATTAAAAGCCGAGGCTATATATGCTTTGGGGAATTATGATGACGAGAATGTTGTTAAATATATAAGACCATATTTAAGCTCAAAAAACTTGGATATAAAAATTGCCGCTGTTATAGCAATGGGTAAATTTAAATCAAGTAGAGACGAAGCTGTAGGAATTATTTCTAATTTTTTACATTCAAAAAATAATAAAAAAATAGAATATGCTCTTTATGCAATCGGTGAATTAAATATTAGAAAAAAGAAAAAAGAATGTCTAAAATATACTCATTCAAAAAATATTATTTTAAAAATGAAAGCAGGAATTGCACTTGCAAAAATGGGATATGATGAATCTATCCCCGTTTTGGTTAATCTTGTCTTTTCCGGAGATTATGAAATTGCTAATAATATTAAAAAATTGTGTAAAAATGTTGACGTGCGAATATCAAAAAACTTTGATAAGATAGTAAAGCATCTGGTGTCTGAAAAAATTGAAAAATTGGCACCTTGTAATTGCAGTCAATCTTTAGACAGTTTTGATTCGACTCGTCTTATCAATTTAAAGCAATTATATTGCCTCGCGGAAGAATATGATGAGGTTGAATCTATAAATAATATCCTTAATTCCTAACAAAATATATTATGCAGCCAAATTTAACGATTATCATTAACGATGTTGAAGATGATTATCAGATAATTAAATTCACGGGTGAATTTGATAAAGCGGGTCACAGTTATATCAGGGACGAACTTGATAATGCCGTAAAAAACTTTACGGAAAAGTTTCTTGTATTTGATTTTTCAGGTCTTAAATTTATCAATAGTGAAGGTATCGGTTATATTATGGAAATTCATACGCATTTGAGAAAAAGGGATAAAAAACTGATAATTGTTGGATTGAGTTCTCATGTTGCTGACGTTTTTAAAACTATTGGTATTAGTGAAATTATTCCAATTTATGAAGACATGGATGATTTTAAAAACAACAAGTAATGCGGATTATAAAGAAGAGTATAATTAGAAAACTGTTTTTTCATCTTTTTTGGTTTGCTCTTTTAATTTCAGCTTTATTTTTTTATTTTTATTACAAAGAAGTTGGATCAGTTCCATATTACTGGGTGATAGCAGCTCTTGGAGCTTTTTTAATATTTTTTCTTATTGTTTATTGGGTAGATATAGTAAAGCCTCTAAGATCCATAATGATCCAGATACAATCTTTGCTTGGAGGAAAACCGTATAAAAGAATTTATACAAACAGAGTGGATGAAATCGGAATAATAGCGCATTTTTTTAACCAGGTTACAAAAGGTCTTGGAAAAGTAAGTTATGATCTTAAAGACAGGGAGAGAATGCTCGACGAATTAACGATTGCTTCACAACTTCAAAGAGATATATTACCGTTAAAAAGTCCCAGTGTTCCCGGATTACAGATTGTAGCCAAAAATAAGCCGGCTACGGAAGTTGGTGGAGATAGTTTCGATATGATAACCATAAATAATAAGACGTATATTTACATCGGAGACGTGACCGGGCATGGCGTTGCCGCCGGTCTTATAATGACTATGGTTAATTCACTTGTTAAAGTTTTTGCCGATATTTATGACAATGCTTACGATATTATCGTTAATGTAAACAAAAATATTAAAAAGCACGTAAAAAAAGCAATGTATATGACTATGGTTATGCTTTGCTGGGATCATGAAAATAAAAAGATGACTTATGTAGGTGCGGGTCATGAGTATATTTTAATTTACAGATCATTTTCGGGAGAATGCGAAGAAGTTTTATCAGGAGGTGTTGCTTTGGGAATGGTTCCGGATAACTCAAAAATCATTAAAGAGAAAAATATTGAGCTTAATAACGGTGATTTTGTTATTCTTTATACTGATGGAATCACCGAAGCAAAAAATTCTGAAGGTGAAATGTACGGACTTGAAAGGCTTAAACAGGCTATAAAAGAATATGTGCCTCAATATTCGGCTGAAGGAGTAAACTATCACGTGGCAAAAGATGTTTCTGCTTTTATGGAAGGTCAACCGCAAGAAGACGATATGACATTGATCGTTGCAAAAAGAGATGACAAAATAAAGAAAGCACGTGATGAGGCTGCTCAGAGTACAAGTTGGGGGGATTAATATATAGATAATGAAAACTACTGAATTTGATTATAATCTTCCCCTGAAATTTATTGCACAGACACCCGTGGAACCGAGAGACAGATGTAAATTGATGGTTTATGATACTTTTAACGATCAGGTTTCTCATAAAATTTTTTCTGATCTTCAGGATGTTTTGAATGAAGGAGATGTTCTTGTTGTGAACAGGTCAAGTGTCATTCCGGCGCGTGTGCTTTTTAATATAAATGGAAAAGAACGTGAAGTTTTTATACTTAAAAATTTGGGTAAAAATGAGTATAAAGTTTTAGTCAGACCGGGAAAATTCTTTAAAACGGGTAAAAAATTCCAATTAAATGAAAAAGTTTACGGAGCCGTGAAAAAAGTTCTTCCGGATGGAAGCAGAATTATCGGTTTTAATTCAAATATTGAGAAATTCGGACGTGTTCCCCTGCCATCTTATATCAAAAATCATGATGTTGATTTTGCGAAATATCAGACGGTTTACGCGAAAGAAAAAGGGAGTGTGGCTTCGCCCACGGCAGGTATTCATTTCACTAAAAGTCTTATTAAAAAACTTAAAGCAAAAGGCATACAATTTGAAGAAGTGATTTTACATGTCGGCCGCGGGACTTTTCAACCCGTTAAGACAGAAAAAATATGTGAACATACCATGCACAGTGAATATTTTGAAATCACAAAAGATACAGCTGAAAGACTAAATATGGCCAAATATGAAAATCGAAGAATTATAGCCGTTGGAACCACTTCTGTCAGAGTGCTTGAAACGGTTTATTCTGATAAAAAAGGTTTTATTCCAAAAACAGGCGAAACAGATATTTTCATATATCCGAAAAAACATAAATGGAAAGCTGTAGATGCCATAATTACCAATTTTCATTTACCAAAAAGTACATTGATTATGCTTGTATCTTC
>WJKQ01000108.1 GCA_014728975.1 Candidatus Peregrinibacteria bacterium
GCAATATTGCAGATTTATTAAGTGAAAAGGATTGGGCGGGAGAAGAACTTCACGGAAAAATTCATGAATTAAAAGAAAATTCTTCTCTTACTCCAAAAGAAGCTTTTGGCGCGATATATATTGCTCTTCTTGGGAAAAATAAAAGACTCTTTCCATATCCTCAAATTCTCCTTTTCTATGAAAATAATAATCGGCAGCTTCATCATGATGATCGAATAGATTCGGTATAGTCGGGCCTTCCGGATTAAATTCAATAGGCTGATTTGGTTTCTTTCTAACCATTAAAAACCTTAAAATTTCCGGAGGAATAGTTTCCGATACTTCTTTTACGCTGGCCCCCATACCTTTACTGCTGCTCATTTTTGCGCCGCCAAAAAGAAAAAATTCATAAGGAATATTAAAGGGAACCGGCATGTCGAGAATTTTCTTACAGACCTCTTCGCCGATATCATGAGAACCACCCGAAGCACAGTGATCTTTTCCACTGCCTTCGATGTCAACTTTCATACTCGACCATTTAACCGGCCATTCAACTTTCCACGGAAGCTTTCCTCTTCCTCCAAAAGGTGAAACCTCCCCTTCATGTCCACATCCCTCTGCCCATTCAACCAAATCCGGCACACATCGATATTTTACTTTTTCACCGTCCCAGTCTGTAACTTTAGTGGTTCCGACTTTACCGCAGTTTTGACAAACAACCTGTAATGGATACCAGTCCTTTGGTTTTTCACTTCCGCTTACTTCTTGATAAATTTTTCTTATCGCGTCTTTATTATCCAAAATTTTTCTTATCCACTTGTCATAATGTCCTTTTTGGTATAAATCACTGCTATATATTATTTCAGGATCAAATCCGATTTCACGGATTACGTCCAAAAATTCATTAGCAAAATATTCAGCGTAGTTTAAAGCCTGCTCACCCCCAAGCTCCTCATGGGGAGACGGAACGTCCTTCAAGGGCTTACCCATGTATTTTATATATTTTTCTTTATTCAGATAGACCGGAAGACCGTCCATTGGATCGGCGTCGTTAAATTCATAAATAAATCTTGCGTTCTTTCCTGATTCGTTTAAAGCCTGGGCTATCACTCCATGCACGACAACGCCCCGCATAGACCCGATATGCACCCGTCCGGAAGGAGTTTTTTCATCCCTTATAATAAAATTTTCTTTTCCTGGAAAACTTTTTATAATATTCTCAACTATCTCATCTGCCCAAAACATAAAAATTAATTAATCCTGATAAAGAATATAAAATTAACTTCCATTTCATACAACCCCAACATAATCATTCACCTTTCGATTTTTCTCAATATCAAGAAATTTCATCTGCTCTTTTTTGAATGAAAGCTCTGTATGCCCGACAGGCCCGTTTCTGTGTTTTCTGATAAATATATCTGTAATTTCTTTCCTGTCTGTATCTTCTTCATAATAATCCTCTCTGTACATCATCAAAACAACATCAGCATCCTGCTCAATCGCACCCGACTCACGAAGATCTGAAAGCTGGGGGATTTTACTCGGCCTCAATTCAACAGCCCTTGACAGCTGTGATATGGCAAGAATCGGAATTGACAAATCACGAGACAATGATTTTAAGGCACGAGAAATTTCGGAAATCTCCTGAACACGGTTTGATTGATAACTTTTAAAATGATCTGCAGTCATAAGCTGTAAATAATCAACTACCAAAAAATCCAGCCCGCTTTCCATTTTAAGCCTCCTGGCCTTAGCCTTAAGTTCAGCTATTGAATTACCGATAGAATCATCAATATAAATTTTCATCGAATTAAGCTCATCCATAACTGCGCCGATCTTACTGAAATCATCATCTGTGAGCTTTCCTGTTCTCATTTTCCAGGAATCAACGGAAAGAAGACTGCAGAACATTCTTTCTACCAGCTGTTCTTTTGACATTTCCAGAGAAATAATCCCAACCGCGTCGCCCCTTTTTGCTATATTTTGAGCAATATTTAAAGCAAAAGCAGTCTTTCCCATTGAAGGCCTTGCCGCTAGAACTATTAAATCCGAACTTTGAAAACCGGACAAAATATTATCCAGAGATTTAAAACCCGTTGGAAGACCCCGATATTTTTCTTTGGCTTCGGGATCATGAAGATCGGAAATTTTTTCGTAAGTCTTATTTAAAATATCCCGGATATGAATAAAACGATCAGACACATAAGTCTGAGAAACAGAAAAAATAGCCTTCTCTGCGGCATCAATCAGATTTTCAATTTCCTTGTCTTCTGTATAACCAAGTCCTTTTATTGTATCGCCTGCTAAAATTAATTTTCTGAGAATGGATTTTTCTTTCACAATCGTCGCGTATTGGAAAATATGAGTGGAAGTCGGAACTTCGTTTGCAAGTAAAGCCACATAAGAAGCACCACCAATAAGTTTTAATTCTTTTCTGTCTTCCAGAATATTAGTCAGAGTCACAAGATCGATAGGTGAGCGCTTGTCATAGAGATCCTGCATCGCCTGAAAGATAATTTTATGCGTATCGTGATAAAAATCTTCAGGCTTTAAAAAATCGGAAATTCTTATTATGGCGTCTTTATCAACTAGCAAAGAACCAAGAGTCGACTTCTCAGCCTCCAGACTATGTGGTGGAACGTACGTGCTTTTATCAGCCATATTTTGAACATTAAAGTGCCCGTTTTTCTTTTGGGAATTAAATATTACATAAACAATAAATTTCTTCAAGTTCCGCTGATATTTTTTAGAAATATTTTAACAATTATCGATATAATCAAAGTTATGGACAATAAAAAACTGGGCAAATTAGGTGAAAAAATTGCTGAAAAATTCCTGATCGCCCAAAAATATAAAATTTTGGAAAAAAATTTTCACAGCCGCTACGGAGAAATTGATATAATCGCAGTGGACCTTTCAAAAAAACCACAAATCGTATTTGTTGAAATAAAAACAAGAACTTCTGTATTGTTCGGCGAACCACAGGAAGCTGTTTCATTCACAAAAAAAGCAAAAATACTTAAAACAGCACTCTATTTTTTAAATTCAGCAAGACAAAAACTTCCTTTCATTTGGCGCATCGATATTATTGCCTTAAAATTGGACAGAAAAAGAAAAATTATAGATATAAACCATATAAAAAATATATTTGATGGATAGAGAAAAGAAAAAAATATTATTTTTCGGAGGAATTTTGGGACTGATCATATTGATTTCAATTCTCTACTTCTTGTGGGGAAGCTTTATCAACAGAGGCACAATACTCATACATTCAGACCCTCCTTTTACTGTCGAATTTTTTGGGGGAGAAACTTATGAATGTGAAACATCCCCCTGTGAAATAAAACAAAAAATAGGGACAAAATCTGTAATATTGTCTAAAGAAGGATATAAAACTATTGTTAAAGAAATTAAAATCGGTTTATGGCAGACAACGGAAATAGATATTGATTTTGAAATTATTCCATATTTGGTCGAAATAGAAAATCTTCCTGATTTGGAGGAGGAAAAAAAATACAGCATTGTTTTTGATGAAATACAGAAGATGTATAAATTGGTAAATGCTGAGGATATGCAAAAAAGAGCGATAGTGTATTTTCAGAAAGAAATAATACAGCCTCAAGTCTTTGGCTCGGAAAATAAAGTACTTTTGATTAGTCAAAACAGCGATCCTCTAACAGCCTATGTAATTGACATTATTAAAAAAACAAGAGAAAAAATAACGGATCCAAATTTAAGAAACATTACGGAAGGATCATGGTCAAGAAGCGGCAAATATTTCGTTTTTTCAAAAGAAAAATCAGAGTTTTTATGGATTCTCGAATCAAAGAATTCCATTAAGAAACTGGATTTAAAAACAAACGAAACAGCTTACGCATGGACATATGATGGAGATCTGCATTTTATAACACACCAGGGGACTGAACCCAGAGCGCAGATGGGAAAATATGGAAATAATTATATTAATATTTTTACTTCTGTTTCAGATTATGGTTTTACGATCGGAGAATATCATCCGGATGAAAATTCTTACACGAAAATTGAAGTATTTTCAGAGATATCGGAAGTTCCGGATTCCTTAATTCCCGCTAGCAATGGACAAATAATATATTTCCAATCGGGTGAGAATAAATACAAAATAATTTTAAAATAATTTTAGATTTTTTTTAGAAAAATTTAATAAAATTTTAATAAATTTTTGCCATTATATTGATCTGAAATAACGATCAATATGGTAAATAAAGTATTTTCATGTTCTTTTACGGGACTGGAATGCAATATAATCGAGGTACAGGCGGATATTTCAAACGGATTGCCTTCATTTTCAATAGTTGGACTTGGAGACGCTTCAGTTCAGGAATCCAGAGAAAGAGTTCGTTCCAGTATAAAAAACAGCGGAGCAAAATTTCCGCAAATAAAAAAAACAATCAATCTTGCGCCCGCACAATTAAGAAAACAAGGATCATTATTTGATTTGCCGGTCGCTGTAAGTATTCTTCTGGCGGATCAGCAGATAAAACCAGATAATATACAAAACTCGATAATAATTGGAGAATTATCACTAACAGGTAAAGTTAAAAAAATAAAC
>WJKQ01000109.1 GCA_014728975.1 Candidatus Peregrinibacteria bacterium
GTGGCCATCGGCGCAATAAAGGCCGGATTAAAATATGTCGGTGAATATCCGATGACTCCTTCCTCCTCAATTCTTCACCTGACTGCGAAATGGGCGGAAAAATACGGGATTGTGGTGAAACAGCCTGAGGATGAAATTGCCGCCTGCAACAGTGTTATCGGCGCAGGATTTGCTGGAGCGCGGTCGATGGCCGCGACTTCGGGAGGCGGTTATGCTCTTATGACGGAAGCAATCGGACTGGCCGGCATGAATGAAGTACCGATTGTCGTTGTGGTTGTTATGAGACCCGGTCCCGCGACAGGTTTACCTACAAGAAGTGAGCAGGGAGATCTGAGGCAGGTAATTCACGGAGGGCAGGGAGATCCCGTAAAGATCGTTCTTCTTCCGGGAGATGTTCAGGAAAGCTTCAAATTTGCTTTTGAAGCTTTTAATTTGGCTGAAAAATATCAGATGCCGGTAATAATTTGCTATGATAAACATATGGGTGAGGGGTATTTTACTATTCCTCCCTTTGATGAAAGCGGCATGAAAGTTGAACGCGGGAAACTTTTAAGTCAAAAAGAACTTGATGAAATTGACGATTACAAAAGGTATTTAAGAACCGATGATGGAATAAGCCCGAGAGTAATACCGGGAATGAAAGGTGGGATTCATCGGGCTACAAGTGACGAACATAATGAATACGGCGACATTTTCGAGGACGCTGAAAACAGAAAACTGATGGTCGAGAAGAGATTGAAGAAAGTTGAGCTCGCGAAAGAAGATACGTTTAAACCGATGGTTATCGGAGAGAATAATGCTGATATTACTTTTGTGACGTGGGGATCATGCAAAGGTATATGCCTGGAAGCCGTACAGATTTTGGACAGGAAGGGGATAAAAGCAAATATTCTTCAGATCCGTACAGCATGGCCTTTTCATACCGATGAAGTTAAAAAGGAATTGGAAGGATGCAAAAGGCCGGTGCTGGTTGAACATAACTTTACAGGTCAACTTGGAGGCCTTATTGCCGAACATACCGGAATTTTGATCGGAGAAAAGGTTCTTAGGTATGATGGAAGGCCGATGACCGCGAAATATGTTTTGGATGGGATTGGAATTAATCATGGTGATTAATTTGTAATTTTAATTTTTATATAATATGCCAACATTGGAAGATTTAGAGACGAGACAAAAACCAAACTGGTGTCCGGGGTGCGGAAATTTCGGAATTCAGACCGCGGTGAAAAAAGCAATTGTAGAACTTGATTTACCTCCCGAAAATATTGTGATTTCCACCGGGATCGGCTGCGGTTCAAAATTGAATCAATGGGTGGAAACTTATGGATTCGCGGGTCTGCACGGAAGAAGTCTGCCTGTGGCTATGGGAGTTCAGCTGGCGAATCCCGAGCTTGTGGTGCTTGACGCGAGCGGTGACGGCGACGGCTACGGGATCGGAATGGGACATTTTATAAATACGATGAGACGGAATCTTGATATAACTTACATCGTTCAAAATAATCAGCTTTATGGGCTGACTTTGGGACAGGTTTCTCCCACTTCCGAAAAAGGCATGAAAAGTCCCTCGACTCCTCACGGGGTGATTGAGGAGCCGGTCAATCCCATAAGGCTTGCTCTTTCAAGCGATTGTACTTTTGTGGCGAGAGGATTCGCGGGAGATATTCCTCATTTAACGAATTTAATTATAAAAGGAATCAAGCATAAAGGTTTTGCGCTTATTGATGTTTTTCAGCCGTGTGTGACATTCAATAAAATTAATACTTATAAATTTTTCAGAGACAGGGTTTATAAGCTGGAGGAAGTTGAAGATTACGATACCTCAGACCTTGTGAAAGCTTATGAGATTGCGGGAGAGTGGGGTGATAAGATTCCGACAGGACTTTTTTACAAGGTGGATAAACCGACTTATGAAGACGTGGACCCGGCTTTGAAAGACGGTCAAAACCCGGTGGAGGCGGATATTTCGGATGTGAATGTAGGGGACATTATGAAGAGTTTCATGTAAGGATTTTTGCGGTTCTTTTCAGGCCTTTTAGTTTTGCCCGCATGAGTGGTGAGCCGGCGAATTTTTCCGTGAATTCTTTTTCGGATTTGAGGGATAAGATTTTTTTAAGAGGAATTTGGTCACCGGCGATTTTGGGGTGATTGAGTTCTTTGTGGGATGTAATTTGTTGTTTGGCTATATTTTGCGGGCAGACTTTCTGGCAGATATCACAGCCAAAAATATATTTGGAATTTTTGATTTTTTTGGCAAGTTTTTTGGGAATTTTTCCTTTGTTTTCGATTGTTTGATAAGAAATGCATTTGCGTGAGTCGATTACTCCGGGTGCAATGATGGCTCCAGTCGGGCAGGCATCAATACAGCGGATACAGCGGCCGCAAAGTGGATGAGGATTAATATTTTCAGGTTGATTTTGATGTTTTTCGGCTTTGTCGTTGTACAGATCGAGATTTGTGATAATTTCCGCGAGAAAGACCCAGGAACCGTATTCTTTTGTAATGAAGCAGGAGTTTTTGCCGATTGTTCCGAGTCCGGCCTGTTCGGCAAGAGCGCGTTCGAGGATTGGGCCGGTGTCGACGTAGGATTTTGTTTGAATTTGGGTAAAATCGGGATGAGATTTTATAAGATTGCGTATAAATGTTTCAATTGTTTTAAGTTTTTTTCCGATGATTTTGTGATAATCACGACCGCAGGCGTAACGGGCAACGCGGGCATGGTCTTTTTTTAGAGGTTTTTGCGGATTATAGTAGTTTATTCCAAGGACTATTACGGATTTGGCTCTGGGAAGTATTTTTGTAAAATCTTCCCGGGGTTTCGATTTTTCCATCCATTTCATTGAGGCTTGGTGACCGTTTTTGAGCCAGGTTTTGTAGGCTTTTATGTATTTGGATTCGATTTTTGCCTTCGTGAAGCCGACAAGGTCGAATCCCTGTTCCAGTGCATATTTTTTTATTTTTTGCTGAAATTTTTGCATGTAACTATATGCTCCAACATAAACTTTAGTTTTGCAATTCAATTTTTATTCATAGTCTTCACAGAAGAGATCAAAGTGATAAAATTTTTTCCTTTAGGTTATTGAAAAAAAATAAAAAAAAATTTTAATGGATGCTTTTCCGGAAAAGCTTAAAATAGAATTTCAAAAAGCAAAAAAAACACTTTTTGAGGCTCAGAAAATATGCATAATTTCTCACCGAAATCCCGATGGAGACGCAGTCGGCAGTAATCTTGCCCTGCGGCTGGAATTTGAAGATCTCGGGAAAGAAGTTGTAAGCGCATGCGTCGATCCCATTCCGCAAAATAATCTCTATCTAAAAAAAGCGGATACTTTTGTTAACGATTTTAATTATGATGATTTTGACGTTTTTGTAAGCGTGGACTGCGGGGCGACTCATTTGGTCGGCTTTCATGAAAATAAACCCGAGCTTTTGTCCGGAGATAAGCCGTTTATCAATATCGATCATCACGGATCGAACGATAATTTCGGAACAATAAATATTGTTGATCCAAACGCCTGCGCCGCTAGTTTTATTCTTTATAAATGTTTTAAATACTGCGGAATGTCTATAAATATTGATGTTGCGACGTGTCTGCTTCACGGGCTTTATTTCGATACCGGAGGACTTATGCACAGCAATACATCCGGAGAAGTCGTGAAAGTTTCGGGCGATCTTGTTTCCAAAGGCGCAAATGCCCGTAAAATCGCCAAAGAGCTTTTTCATACAACTCCGGTAAATAAACTTAGGTTATGGGGCAAAATTTTGGAAAGAGCGTATGTGAATGAAGAAGGTGTAACGGTTTCCGCGGTAAATAAATGTGATTACGAGTCTTGCGGTGCTTCTTCAAAGGATACCGGAGGTGCCATTGATTTTTTGAACGCTGTTCCCGGGAGCAGATATTGTGTACTTTTAAGCGAGGATGAAAAGGGAAAAGTAAAAGGTTCACTGCGGACCAGGCGAGATGACGTAAATTTATCCGAGGTGGCTTCCAGGTGGGGCGGCGGAGGTCATCCCAAAGCAAGCGGCTTTGGAGTGGAAGGACACCTAAGGCCGACCATGAGCTGGAAAATCGTGAATGAGGAAGATGGGGACGCCCACGGGACTGAAATAAAATTTTAACGGCATTAAATCGAGACGTTTTGGTCTATTGCTTTTTATCGGTGATCGGACGTGGCTGTGGCTTGTCAGTTACGCTTAATTATGTTATAATATAATAAACAAAAATTAAACAAAAATAAAAATGAGAAACAGGTACTTTATCAGTAATTTTAGAAATTTCGCGGCGGCAATTGCCGTAACTGCGATTTTGGCGAATGTTGTCTTTGCATATACGGTCAATGACGACGGTGACAATAATGACTTTTTAGTAAACGACGGTGTTTGTGAGACCGCTTCCGGTAACGGATTATGTTCTTTGAGAGCGGCGGTGGATGAGGCAAACGGATCTGAATTGCCAGGTGCCGATACAATTGATTTTAATCTTCCAGGAGGATGGGACAATGTCATTGACGTCGGTTCTACTTATTCAATTACAGATGATGGTGTCAGCATTTTAAATACTTCCGGTGATGATGTGGGAATTGATTCACATCAAAATTTTCCAACTCCTGTTTTTGATGTTAATGCCAATGATTTTACAATGGACGGTGATGATCAGATTTATATTTATAGTCATCAAAATGATGCAATCAAATTAAATGACGGTTTTGAGAATGCCGAAATCAGAGAAGTATATGTGGGACTTGACGCGGATGAAAATACCGGTTCAGGACAAACCGGTGATGGAATAAAGATTGAATCGGATGAAGTATTAATTGACGATGTAGTTAGCAGTGGAAATAATGTAGGTGTCAATCTTGGCGATACCGCTCAGGACGTAACAATACAAAACAGTAAAATCGGTACGGACAGTACGGGAAGCGTCGATAAAAAAAATTCATCGCACGGAATACATGTAACTGGCAGTAATCCGGTAAATCTAAATGAAGATGCCGGTGGTATTGGCGGAGAAGGATTGACAATCGACAATAATGTCATTTCTTATAATGACGGCCACGGTGTTACGTTTACCAATACCGGCGGCATAAGCGGTGATGTAAATATCCAAAACAACTACATAGGAACCGATGCTTCAGGTGAGAATGATCAGGGAAATCTGGTTGGAATTTCTTCCAATCCTGACGTTGCCGATGGTGTTGACTGGGTCATAGATAATAATGTCGTTTCAGGGAGTGACGATGACGGCATAAGGATCCAGGATGGAAATTCCGCAAATATTTCAAATAACAAGGTAGGTTTTAACGAGGCAGGAGATACCGCAATAAAAAATGGAGGCTCAGGAATTAAGGTGGATGCCACTGATATTACTTTGCAAAATAATGTTGTCGGTAATAGTGATGATCACGGCATACATGTCAGTGGTGAAGATGTAACAACTGTCGATATTAAAGGCAATAATGTAGGTATAAACGCCAGCGGCACAGCGGGAAATTTTAAAAACGGAGATGATGACAGCGGAGACGGTATAAGAATTGAATCTACAAATCCAAGTACGGCTATAATCGGGGGCACTAATCCCGGAGATGAAAATGTTGTCAGTTATAATGATGATTATCCGATATATATAGGAAATGGTGTTACGGATGCGACAATTAACGGAAATTTTATTGGCGTTTATGATTCGGGAAGCGGATATAATACCGCCGCGTTAAATGGCCGTGAGTTGACCATCGATGGTGACAATCTCACAAATGTAACTATTGGCGGGCCCACAACCGACGATAGAAACGTGATAAGCGGAGGAGTAAGAGTCAACAATGCAGGCCTGGGTACCGGAGATGTACTTTTTCAGAATAATTATTCAGGTATTGGTGAAGATGGCTCAAGTACAGTCAGCGGGAGTCAATCCGGTCTAAACGGCGTTGTAATTTCAGATGGGAATAATATCGATGTAAAAGACAATGTCATTAGCAGTGCCGGTTTTACAGGATTGATGGTAGATTCAGGTACAGATCTTGAGGTAAAAAATAATAAAATCGGTACCTCTGCGGATGGTCTTTCATGTAAGGCGAATTATGGATATGGAGTTTCAATTACCGGCGGGACGGCTACAAATGTTGAATTTGAAGATAATGTTATCGCGTGTAATGATCCCGGGATGGGTTTTGGAACTTACCAGGTAAGTATTTCTTCTCTTTCGTCAAACACGACTCCGGTATCGGTAAAGGGAAACTATATCGGTGTAGGTGCCGGAGGCAAGGATATTGTTTCTTTTGTAAACGGATCCGTTAAAGGTATTCGCATAAGTGAAGGTTATTTGACTTTTGGAGGAGACAGGTCTCTGGGAGAAGGAAACGTTGTCAGCGGTCATACAAGCACCGGTGTAATACTAGGTTCGGATGTGACAAGTGCGGATATATTCGGAAATATTATCGGTTTGTCAAAAAATACCGGAAGCGGACTTTATGAAGACGATTTGGGAAATGAAGGAAGCGGGCTTCAGGTTGCCAATTTAACAGGATTAACAAATCTGGCGATTGGAGGCGCGGGTTCCTTGAGAAATATAATATCCGGAAATGACGGGGCCGGCATTTTGGTTCAATCATTAAACGCGGGTGCTGTCGTTGATATAAAAAATAATTATATAGGAACCGATGAAACCGGTACTACAGCTATAGCAAACAATTACGGTATTGAGGTCTTTGATGATAACGCGGATATCACAATCGGTGGAAACAATTATAACGATCCGGACACAAGAAATGTGGTTTCCGGAAATAAAAATGCCGGAGTTTTTGTCGGCGAAGCCAACGGAATCAAAATCCGGGGAAACTATATAGGTTTAGGCAGTGATGGTGAAGACCATGATATCGGAAATGTTTCGGATACTCTTGATGGTTCCGGAATTTATCTGGCCGATTCCGGCGGGGCGGTTGATGGTTCTATAATTGAGAACAATTTAACGGCGGATAATGAAGGCAGCGGGATTACCATTGACGCGACTTTCGGTTCCGGAGGCATGGATTTCAGCGGCGGTTACATTCAAAACAACGTAGTCGGTCTTGATATAAATGATGATTCAACTCCAAACAGTGGTTATGGTTTGTATGTTGACGATTCCTCCGGGACAAATATTTCAAATTTATTAATAGGAGGTTCCGAAAATACTTTTGATACAAGCAATAATTATGGAATTTATCTAAACGAGGTCGATGGCGGCAGTTTAACGGGAGGATATTCGGAAATTCCGGGACATAATAATTTTACCGATCCCGATTCTTATACATGGCAGTATATTCTCAGCGGCGAGGAACAATTAAACCAGTGTAATGATGGTGTAGATAATGATAATGACGGCTTGATGGATGCTGTTGATCCGGGTTGTAACGTTTCTCCATTCATAGAAAGCGATACAACCGGCGAGGGCGGTGTTGCCGCTCCTCCTCCTGCTCCTCCACCAACACCACCGGAAGAGGAGGAAGTTGAAGAAGAAATAGAAGAGGTTGAAGAAGAATCTGAAGAGGCTGAAGAAGAACCTGAAGTTCCGGAAGAAGAGCCGGAATTTGAAGCCGAAGTTGAGGAAGGGAAGGAAATTGTGGATAGACAATTTGACAAGGCAAGAGAAGCCGCGAGGGAAGTTACAAAAAAAATGGAGGAAGCTACAAGAAAGAAAGAACTCAGCGAAGAAGCGGTTAAATCCGCTATTGAAGAATATGAAAAAAAGGATGTAAAAAAACGAGAAGTCCCTGAGGAATTTAAGAAAGTTGCGGATGTTGTTTCCGGAGAGGATTTAAGTGAAGAAGAAATTAAAGAAGCGGAAGAAACAGTTAAAAATGTGGTTAATGAGTCAGTAGAGGAAGCTATATCAAGGACAATGCGCACAACCGGAACCGGGACGGTTTCCGTAAAGGTTGACAAAGATAAATTTGTTGAAGTGAATAGTGTTAATGATGTTGAAGTTGTTCTTGGCAGAGCTTTGAGCCCGGAAAAATTAAACAAGAAAAAGGAGGAAGTTGAGAATGAAGGAAAAGAGCTTCTGGTAGTTGACGAGCGTTCAAATTTTGATAATGACGAGCTTTCGGATGTATACCAGATAAGTCGGGGATTGCCGCTGTTTGACAATAATCCCGATGAAGATAAACACACTAATGCCGAGGAAATTTATTTTGGTCTTGACCCTTTAACCCCTGATGACATCCCGGAAAAAGCAAGGGTTACGAATATCGATAGATTGACAACCGGAGGACGGCCTTCTTTCAGGATCTCAGGAGAAGCGGGAGCAACTTGCGATCTTATTCTTATAAGCGAAAACGGTCAAAATTCCATAAGTGAAATGAAGGAAAAAATGTATTTCGCGAGTGTACTCCTCGCGCAGAATACACAAGAGGAAAAAGCTGGTGAGTCTTTAAAACAGATACCTGCGGCAAGCTTTACCATCGGAGATGACAATAAAGCGGAAGTCAATCTGGATAAACCTCTTGCTGATGATCTTTATTATGCTCTTGTAAACTGCGGCGGTGAAACTGGGGAAGCGGTAAAATTTGAAGTTAATAAGAAAAAATCAATTTCTACACCGAAAGTTGAAATAGAAGAAAATATAGTGAGAGGCTCCGCAGATCCGGGCATGACTGTTTTTGTGACATGGAAAAGTGTAATCTTGTCTTCAGTCGTACTTTCTGACGCGTCCCAGGGTGAGTTTGAAATTGATGTGCCGGAACTGCCGGAAGGAGACCATGAAGTTGTAGTTTACGCACTGGACGAAGACAATTCTTTGGTGAGTAACGTGTCGACCTTACTTTTCGGAAGGTAGTATTGATTGGCTTTTGTACGGCTTGATTTTGTATTAAAAGTTCCCTACAATCCTTTTCGAAAAATAAGAATTTAATTGATGACGCCAAGAAAAATCGTAAAACCTTCGAAGAAAAACTTCGGCGGAAAAATCGCCAAAATAAAGAAGGTTTTGGTATTAGGGAGCGGGGCTCTTAAAATAGGCGAGGCCGGCGAATTTGATTACTCGGGATCACAGGCAATAAAGGCTTTACGGGAAGAAAAAATAAAATCCATTTTGGTAAATCCAAATATTGCTACCATCCAGACCAGCCAGGGAATGGCTGATAAAATTTATTTTTTACCTGTTAATTCTTATTTCGTCGAGAAAGTAATAAAAAAAGAGAAACCTGATGGAATATTTTTGGCTTTTGGAGGACAAACCGCTTTAAACTGCGGAGTTGAATTATTTAAAAAAGGAATTTTAAAGAAATATGACGTAAAGATTCTGGGAACGCCCGTAAAAGCGATTTTGAAAACAGAGGACAGGCAGTTATTTAAAAATGAACTTGATAAGATCGAAGTGAAGATGCCAAAGAGTATCGCCTGCAAGACCAAAAACCAGGCTTTTGAGGCGGCAAAAAAAATCGGTTTTCCTTTGATTATACGAGCGGCTTTTGCTCTGGGAGGAAAAGGAAGCGGATTCGCGTACGATAAAAAGGAACTGGGCCTTATGCTGGAAACAGCTTTTGCTTATAGTCCGCAGGTTTTGGTGGAAGAAAACTTAAAAGGCTGGAAAGAAGTTGAATATGAAGTCGTGAGGGACGGCGCGGACAATTGTATTACAGTCTGTAATATGGAAAATTTTGATCCGCTGGGAATTCATACAGGTGAAAGTATAGTAGTCGCGCCGTCCCAAACTTTAACAAACAAGGAATATCATAAATTAAGAGAACTTTCCATAAAGGTAATCAGACATTTGGGTATTGTCGGTGAATGTAATATTCAATATGCTCTCGATCCAAAATCGGAAGATTATCGCGTAATTGAAGTAAACGCGCGATTAAGTCGTTCATCCGCTCTTGCTTCGAAAGCGACAGGCTATCCCCTAGCTCATGTTGCGGCAAAACTGGCTCTGGGATACACACTTCCCGAACTAAAAAATGCTGTTACCAAAACTACAACAGCGTGTTTTGAGCCGGCTCTTGATTATCTTGCTCTGAAAATTCCAAGATGGGATCTCAACAAATTCCGCATGGTTTCCAAGGAAATCACCAGTGAAATGAAATCCGTCGGCGAAATTATGGCTTTGGGAAGGAGTTTTGAAGAAGTAATCCAAAAAGGACTTAGGATGCTTCAGGTTGGTCTTCACGGCTTAATTGCAAATGAAGACATAAAAATCAAGTCCGAGAAAATTGAACATGATATAAAAAAACCGACCCCCAAAAGAATTCTAGTAATCGCGGAAGCCCTGAAAAAAGGCATGTCCGTTGATAAAATTTCAAAAATGTCAGGAATTGATAAATGGTTTCTGGATAAATTGAAAAATATTATTGATCTTGAAGGAATTTTAAAACGTAACAAAGCATTAACGCCCGAGCTTATGAAAGACGCCAAGCTCAAAGGTTTTTCCGATAAGCAAATTGCTTATTTACAAAATAAAGAAGAGCTTGAGATTAGAAAAATCCGTAAAAAAATGAAAGTTTTACCTTCCATAAAGCAAATAGACACTATGGCGGCTGAATATCCCGCAAATACAAATTATCTTTACCTTACCTATCATGGAAATAAAAATGATATTACTTCCGGGAGACGAAAAAAAGTTGCCGTTTTGGGAGGCGGAGCTTACTGCATAGGGTCAAGCGTGGAATTTGACTGGTGTTGTGTAAACGCAGTAAAGACCGCTGAATCTGCCGGTTATGAAACCATCATGATCAATTATAATCCGGAAACCGTTTCAACAGATTACGATATCTGTGACAGGTTATATTTTGACGAGCTTTCACTGGAGCGCGTTCTGGATATTTATGAATTTGAAAACGGCACTCTAAAAGGGAAGAAAGTCGCAGGAGCGATTGTTTCGACAGGCGGTCAGGTTCCAAATAATTTAGCGCTCAAACTTTATAAAGCCGGTGTACGGATTCTGGGTACTTCTCCGAAAAATATTGACCGCGCGGAAGACAGGCATAAATTTTCCGCGATGCTGGATAAACTTGAAATAGATCAGCCTAAATGGAAAGAACTCGTAAAAGTGGGTGATGTATATAAATTTGTTGAAGATGTAGGTTATCCTGTTTTGGTAAGGCCCTCTTATGTACTCTCGGGTGCGGCTATGAGTGTCGCTTACGATAAAAAAGCTCTCGAAAATTTTCTTGGAAAAGCTGTTAAAATTTCGAAAGAAGCTCCGGTAGTGGTTTCCAAGTTTGAGACAGGAGCCAAGGAAATTGAGATAGATGCCGTCGCCCATAAAGGAAAAATCGTAATCTACGCGATTGCCGAACATATTGAAAACGCCGGCGTGCACAGCGGCGACGCGACAATTGTTCTTCCTCCTCAAAAACTTTATATGGAAACCATTCGAAGAATAAAAGTTATCGCAAAACAAATCTCAAAAGAACTTAATATCAGCGGTCCTTTCAATATCCAGTTTTTGGCAAAAAGCAACCGGGTTATGGTTATTGAATGCAATCTGCGTTCAAGCAGGAGTTTTCCATTCTCCTCAAAAGTTACCGGATATAATTTAATAGAGATCGCAACAGAATCAATGCTTTCGGCGAGCACAAAAAAACCAACTAAGCGCGGCAAAAAGCTTCTTGAATACAGGGATTATAAAACTTTAGATCTGGATTATGTAGGCGTGAAATCTCCACAATTCAGCTTCCCGAGGCTTAAAGGCGCGGATCCCGTACTCGGGGTTGAAATGGCTTCCACAGGGGAAGTCGCGTGTTTCGGAGAAGATCTTTATGAAGCCTTCTTAAAATCCATGATAAGTGTCGGTTTTGAGCTTCCGAAAAAAGGGATTTTATTTAGTGTCGGAGGAGTGGAAGCCAAAGTTGATATTCTTCCCGCGGCAAGAAAATTCTCAAAAATGGGATTTAAGGTTTTTGCCACAGAAGGAACCGCCGATTTTTTTAATGAACAAGGAATTAAATGTAAAAAACTTTATAAAATTTCGACAAAAAAGAATCCGAATCTTTTCGACGCAATGATGAAACGCGAATTTGATTTTATCGTGAACATTCCAAAGCATTACAGCAGAAGTACCGTAACCGACGGCTATCGTATAAGAAGACGCTCCATTGATTTGAATATTCCTCTTGTTACAAACGTTCAGGTCGCCAAAATAGTGGCTGAGGCTCTGCGAAAATATAAACTGGATGATTTGAAAGTTAAGGAATGGATAGAATATATTAAGCAGTAAGATTAAAATGGTGCCGGCTTTCTCAAGCAAATAAGAATAAATATGGATTCAAAAATAATTCAGGAAAAGGGAGAGGTTAAGGATGTTACATCCACTCTTAAAGAAACTTCTGACGCCGGAGATTTAACAGCCGGTGGTATGGTTGAAGGCATGTATGAAGAACAGACGGTGAAGGTTGAGATTTTAAGCGGAGAAAATGAAGGAGAGCTTGTCACCATCAAAAACGATATTTACGGAAATCCTTTTGATATTGAAGTAAAAGAAGGAGATGATGTGTTTTTGTACAAACAGACTTCCGATAGCGGCGCCGATTCTTATTTTATCAGAGATTACTGGCA
>WJKQ01000110.1 GCA_014728975.1 Candidatus Peregrinibacteria bacterium
AATCAAATCCTTCCGTTTCACAATCTGATCCCACAGGTATTGCTGTACCGTCGCACAGTTCTCCGGGGTCTATTTCATTATCTCCACATTCATACTCACAACCGCTTGTGTCAAAACTTTGACAATCTCCAAAACATCCCAGTGTTCCAAAATCAAATCCTTCTGTTTCACAATCTGATCCCACAGGTATTGCTGTACCGTCGCACAGTTCTCCAGGGTCTATTTCATTATCTCCACATTCATACTCACAACCGCTTGTGTCAAAACTTTGACAATCTCCAGAACATCCCAGTGTTCCAAAATCAAATCCTTCTGTTTCACAACTTGCACCCGCAGGTAAATCCGTACCATCACATAATTCACCAGGGTCAAGTTCATTATCTCCACAATCGTATTCACAATTGCTTGTATCAAGACTTAAACAATCTCCTTCACATCCCAGAATACCGCTGTCATATCCTTCTGACTGACAGTCGACACCTGCAGGAAACGCGGTTCCATCACAAACTTCCCAGCCCTGATTAACTTCATTATCACCGCAGATCGGCTCATTTCCGAAAGCAAAACAAATACGGTAACCACTGCCGTCGTCCATTGTGTAGACTATATTGTTAACGGCCGCACGGGCGTTTTGATATTCGTAAGTTGTTGAAAAACTGCCAAGCATTTCCTGACCGCCGTTGTAAAATTGCCCTTCATCGTTATCCTTTACGATGACACATCTTCCATCAGAATGTTCTCTTACGCCCACGAAGTATCCGGATCCATTTTCTTCCGTATGTGGAAGCCCTTTACAGGGGTCATTATCGTTTTGATAAGTGTTCGGTGTATCTCCCGTTTCCATGTTCATCTGAATAACCCAGTTGTTTGCATGGATGTATAGGTAAGGAACTCCTCCCTCTACTCTTATCATTGCTTCTTTTGCTGACGAAAAATTTGAATTTTCATATACGTTTTCAATATTGTCGATCTTTAGGGTTCCACCGACACCACCATGACTTACTTCACCTTTCCAGATTTTATTATCCTGAACAAAAGTCAGATAATCTATCCCTCCCAATTCATAGAAACCAGCTATAAGCGGAACCCCCGTTGGTTCGGGTTCGGGGCTGAAATCAATTTCCATTGGAGTTACTGTTGGCTGAGGTAGAGTGCCTTCATCAGGCAGTACCTCTTTAATATTATTGCCTTCCACATAATATAGCTGGCCGTTTCTGACCAAAGGAAGGACGTGTTTTCCTTCAATGACCGCAGGTGCCCCCGGTGAGACGTCTCCTGTCTCACTCCAGTCCGCACACTGTTGATTGCCTTCAAGGTCGCTAAGTCCATCAAAAGTTAAGGCAGATTCTTTTATTCCAAATTTTGGAGGCTCACCTCCGTCACCGTTCGTTGAGTCTCCATTCATTGATAATCCTGTCTTAGGTTTATTGTCCTTTGGCTCAGTTCCGATATCGCATCCCGGAGATAGAGCCAAAACCATTCCGGCAATCGCCGGACCAGCAAATTTTAAAGTTACAAAAGCCGCGACAGCTTTTCTTGTTCTTAAAACAATTCTTAAAATTGTTGATCTGAATGATTCCGGAGAAAGACTTCCTGCATGTTCAAGAACTTCCTGTGGAGATGCCGGACAATCCTTTTTTATTAAGTTTTTATCAGAAAAAACAACTCTTCCTACTCCCAGGTTTTTACAAATTTCATCTGTCATATTTCTTAATTCTTTTTCCGATCTTGTTCCGGAAAGACCCGGCCAATATACAATGGCAATTTTTCCTTTCCCACCATCTTCCAAGCCGGGATCTTCCATAATAAAACATTCTCTGCCAAAAACAGTCGCAGTTTTAATATCGGATTCCGGGGTATTATTATCTTCTCCTGAAATTTCAGGATTTTTTTGTCCTTCTCTTGGTTCGTCTTTAAGTTCGTCTTCTTTTTGTAATTTTATTGATTCGTTCATAAAAAAAGGCCTTAAATGCTAATTCAGAACATAAATTGTATATAATTTTTAGGATTTGTCAAGTCTTTATTCAGCATGAAAATGAGGAGACATTCTAGGAATTAATACGGAAAAATGGAAGTTTTTTTTCTATTTATTTATTTACGATTTTGAAAATCATGTTTTTGTCTATTCCGGTTACAATCTTGCCTTCCTGAAGGACTTTACAGCGGGCAAGCATTGTTTGGGAAGGCAGATCTTCTTTTAAGATTTCGAAGTTTTGTATAGCTTTTGTCCAGTCTTTTTGTCTATATGCCTGAAGCCCCTGTTCGTAAATTTTTATTAAATTTTCTATTTCCGGAGTTATATCTTTTGACTGGCATATTAGTTCGTAAATATTTACAGGTTCTTTTTTACCCGGAAGAATTACTGTATCCAGTTCGCGTATAATTATCTGACCCCGTTTATTTTCGGGTAGATTTTCAAATCCAGCGGCAATTATTGTAGTTCCGTATGTTTTATTTGCCGAACTTTCAAGACGGGACGCTGTATTTACAGTGTCACCCATAACCGTATAGTCAAATCTGCTTTCAGATCCAAAATTCCCGACGATTGCCTCACCGGTGTTTATTCCTATTCTGAAATTAATTAAAGGTTTTCCCTCTTTTTGCCATTTTTGGTGCAGGGATCTTAAGCCTTTTTTCATTTCGAGTGCAGTCAGGTGTGCACGCAGTACGTGGTTCTCCTGCGGTAACGGTGCGTTCCAGAAGCCCATAATCGCGTCTCCCTCGTATTTATCAACGGTTCCGTCCAGTGCCTGGATTATCTTTTCCATAACCGTAAAATATTCATTGATTTGTTCGACCCAGGATGTTATTTCCGTTTTTTCTGATATTGTTGTTGAATCTTTTATATCCGAAAAAAACACTGTCACTACTTTCTTTTCTCCGCCGAGTTTTACCATATCCGGGTTTTTGCTGATTTCAGTGACAAGTTTGTCACTGACGTAATGACTGAAGGCGGATTTCATTTCACGTTTCTTCCTGTCCGCGATGAAATATTTGTAAACCCATGATGCTAGATAAGCCAGGATTATTGCCGCAAAAGGGTATACCATATTTATTATAAGTCCGTTTCTGTAGAAAATATGTGCTGTCGCGAGGTACGCAACAATTGCCAGTACTGAAACTATTATGGAAAATATTATTCCAAGATAATTCAAAATTATCGTAAGAGCGATGGCAATCGCAGAAGCTGTTATTACTCTGCTGAATTTTCCCTGGTTCTGAAGAAATTTCTCCTGAAGAATTGTTTGTATTTTATTTGCATGGATTTCAACTCCCGGCATTGGAGTTTTATTTGATTTTGGTGTTATATATTCGTCATGAAATTCCTTTGAAGATGTTCCGCCAATGAGAACAATTTTATCATTAAAATATTCCGGATCGAATTTTTCATTAATTACGTCCACAAAAGATATCATTTTAAAAGAATACGGATCCCCAAAATAATTTACGAGCATTTTACCGTTCTCAAGAGGAATGTTTAATTCTTCTTTATCAAGAAATTTTTTAGCCGCGGCTAATGAAAGATCGTCATAATATCTATCTTCGGATTCAATGTATGTTTTAATATTACTCCTTCTGAAAACTCCTGTTTCATCAAGGAAAGTCTGAGTAATCCCTAAATCTGCGTTTTTTGAAAATTCATAAAGAGGTTTTATCAATTCTTTTTGAGCATTTAAACCTGCGGCCAGTATAATATTTTTAAATTCCTGCAATTTTTTTGAAAACTCCCGATCGATTGGATTTTTTCCGTATTCCGTATAATTTTCAAAAAAATTATCATAAATTTCCAATTTTTCTTTATTTGATTGCTGTTGGACTTCGCTCATTAATTTTAAAAGCTTTTCTCTGGAAACCGTTTCAGTTCTTGTATGAAAAATAAAATCTAAAATGGTTACTTTGGGATTTTCATTCTCCAGAATATTCAGCAGTCGAGTGAATCTTTCTCTTGTCCATTGACTAAAACGTCCGAATCCTTCCGGGGAAGGTTGTGTACTTTTATCATCAACAGCGATTATCACAATATTGTCCGAGGGGTTTTCTCTTGTATAAAGGTTGTCCGCAAAATTTTTATGAAGATTCTCAAATAGACCGGAAACAATTCCCAACGATAGTATTATGCTTATTAGAGCACCAATAAGCATACCCGCTAATGCTCTGTTTTTTAGAAAATGGCTTAGCATAAAGCTAAATTAATCTAAATATTATACCATTTCTGGAAAGATTAATTAAGGGGAGATTTATTTTCCTAATGTTGTATTTATAGTGTTTTTTATAATCGCGGCTAATCTTGCTCCCACTATTGCCACAAGCACCATCAAAGCATCTGAAGGAGACACTTTATTCAAAGAAACCGGAGAAGAATTACACCCCACTGGAACTTTTGCTTCGCTGCGGAGGTCTTCACCAGCAATAGGTTCTTCCTTTATATTTTCCAGGCCGAAAACATCCTCTAACGGCATTTCGTTTTTTCCAATATTCGTAACAATGTTACCCGTTTCGTCAATGCTGACCCCGCCCTCTTCTATAAGCCGCCCGATAAGCTCCTGTCCGTCAGCCGCGTAAACATCTCCGCTTCCCGAAATCATATATACTTTTGCAAGTCTGTTCACGGGAATACTGTCAGCTTTCATTGAGAATTGCGTTTCTCCGGAATTTCCAGTCGGTTTTAATTGGAATCCCATAACTCTTATGTCTGTATCGGGATAAACTTCGCAAACACCTTTAACTGCATCATAAACCGCCTGCCCCTGCAAAAGATTATATCTGCTGTATCCGTTTTCAGAAGGGGTTACCGCTATAATTCCTTTTGCCTGAATTTTGGAATCTGCTATTGAAACGGGGCCGGGGTTACATCCCTCGGTGATTGCCGGCGGAATCGGTATTCGACAATTTCCCGCAAGCACTCTAATTATTTCACCGCTCATTTCTCCGCGAATCTGATCCAGCTGTGCTCTAATTTGGTCAAGGCTGTCGCCGGTATACAATTCACATGTTGTTCCTACTGGAATAACAAACCCATCCAATTTTTCGCTTGTATCTCTTATATCCAATGTCTGGATACCCGAATCTGGTAAAATTTCATTTGTGTCGCTCATATTTCAGGAATTTAATGAATTCCATTTTTTTCGTCAATAGAAAAAATTTTACCTTGATTTTTAACAATTTTTATGTATTATGTCAAGCTGATAATGCTATTGTATGAGGGAAATTAACGTTGTATATTATGAGTGGGTAACTTTCAAATTATGGATTCTGTAGATGTAAAACAATTAGGATCTGCGGAAAGCTCTTTGGAGCGTATTTCTGAAGTGGATGATAGGGAAATTTTGGATAGACAGCATGCTGTCAGAGTATGGCTTAGGAGGATTCTTTCAGGCGCTGCCGCCGCCGGTGTTATATCAGGATGTGAAGATATGGATATTTCAGACAGGCATGAAGATAATGTTGACGCGTCAACACAATTTGAATCGGCTTATAATTCTCAGGAAAGTGTGAATGATTCTTTTATCCCGGAATTTGGAGATCCTCGTAAAATGACTATTGTAGCGGATGCTGGCAGTATAAAGTTATATGGCAATGAGCCGGTTCCCTTTGATACTAAAGTAACAATCAGAGTTGTTGGATTTAATGGGATTCAGGAACAAGTTGTTTTTGAATTTGAAGCCGGTGAATTTATAGAAATCGAGCATGACTTTCAGACCGCAGGAGAAGGCAATGTGGTAGAGGTTCGTGATCCTGCAGGTAGAGGTATCGATATCCCTTTATAGTTCATTATTCCTTTTTCTTCTCAACGCGAGGAAGGCAAGAACGGTCATTACCACTGTTGAAGGTATTGCCGTTGTATTTACTTTCTCATTGGAACTTTCACATCCCTGATTGCATCCGTTTCCGCCTCCACCGTTGTTTTCTTCAACCTGGCTGGAATCGAGACTGTCCGCTCCCGATGTGTCTGTTTCCTGATTGTCAGGCTTGGGATCTACAGGATCAAGACAGTTGTCCGAAAGCGCGCAACCGGGATCTTCACAATCGGTCAAACCGTTCCCGTCATTATCTATGCCGTCGTCGCATGATCCTCCCTCGTTTATAAGAGTCATTACTCCGGATTCGGCATTCACTATGTATGACCTTCCGTCCGACGGTACATCAAAGTACCAGCCTTCGTTTTGGTTGTATATATACGCAAGTGATTCATCGGGCTGATTGAAAGATGCCACTTTTACAACCGTCAGTTTTTGATCCTCTCCGTTTATGTTTATATTTCTCTCTCCTATGTTATTAAGTTCATATTCACTTGCCGCCGATGCCATGGATACTCCGCAACCGTTTACCACAGCTTTATATCCGTCCGCGTCCTCGGATATCTGAATGTTTATTCCATACTCGTCCGCCCCGCAATCAAGAGTGTTGTCGGGATTTTGGTAGCAGATTACATTGAAATTGCCTGCTCCGTCATAATATTCAGATGGCGTTATGGTTAATTCCACAGGCTCCGCGTCAGGATTGAAAGGATTGGCAACCACTACTCTTCCTTCGCCATCGATGGTAAGCTCGAATCTTCCGTCTTCGAGTTCGCATGAGGTTACCGGAGGTGCTTCCTGGGGGTTTAAGACCTGGCCCGGATTTGTTGTACAGGCTTCATCACAATTTATGTGGGTTTCACAATCATCATCTTCACAGTCTGTAAGACCATCCTGATCGTTGTCCATTCCGTCATCGCATATTTCCTGAGGTGGGGTGGTTTCGCCAGGTTTTGTGTCAATTTCTTCCGTGTCCGGATTTTCTGTATCTGTTTCATTATTTCCTCCATCCACTTCGGGAGTGGATTCGTCCGCTTCTGTCGATTCGTCCGGCTGTGTGTCTGTTGTTTCCGGTTGCGTATCGGGTGATATATCCGGCTCTGTATCGGGTTCTGCATCGGGCTCCGAAATATCCGCGTCACCTGAACCGTCCGGCTGAACATCGGGTTCATAAATATCCGCATCCTGTGACGGCTCCGCCGTATCCTGACCTTGCTCCGGTGTGGGATCGGGATTGCCCGGACAATCTTCAGTACATGTAGCCGGGCTTTCATCACCGTTACATACTCCGTCTCCGCAGTATGGTTCAACTGTTGAATAGACCATTTTAAATTCACCTCCGATTTGTTTTAGGAAAACAACCATCTTGTGTGTACCTGTATCTAAAATTCTTGGATGAACATTTTGTTCTGATCCTTCGTTTAAAGTTTGTAAAAAAGTTAAATCAACTTCTGATGAATCTACATCGGGACTTACTCCCAGCCAGCACTCTGTGCCGTTTACCTGTACAGGAAATAGACACACTCCATCGCAGTCGGGGAGACCGCAACTTCCGTCTAATTCTGTAAATTCTGGTGGTTCACCAGGGGTATCTTGATTAAAATACATTATGCTGGTTCCTGATGAAAAATATAAGCGCGTTTCTCCATTTACATCAAATTCTGATAGTTCGTCACTACCAAATTGAGGTTCATGATCAACAATATCAGTAACAATAAGGTCACTTCCTTGGAATGATAAAGTTCCTATTTGTACTATATCAGGTCCGGTAAATTCAATTTTAAGTTTATTACCTGTAACTGTCATTGAATGGGGGTCACCGATAATTCCATCGAGTCCTTGAACTAGCTGTGGTATAGCACTTGAAGAAAACATTTGAGATGGATCTTCCCCAGCTTCACAGCTAACAAAATATACTCCTTGCGCTCCATCTATAGACATTTCAAAAACTGTTACTGGTCGTCCATCTACCTCTCCCACTCCAAATGTTCCATAATGATAATCTGGCTGATCCCATTCAGGCATACTTGGAGGACCAAAATATTCTGTATCCTGCGATTCTAAATGTTTCTCCATTACTTTAAAATTCGGATCAGGATCGTTACCTCCTTCTGCGGTTTGTGCTTCCGCTGTAGGGTAACTCTTTCCTTCATCCGGTGAAGTACAGGAAGCCATTGATGCTCCTGCAGTTCCAGCAGCTATCACACCAAAAATTTTGCCTGCACCAAGTACTCCGGCTGTTGCTCTCCTTACTCCCTTTCCTATCCTATAATATATTCCTTTTTTATCGTTTAGCTGTCTAATACTTTTTAAGTGGTCTTGAAATTCTATTACTTCATCAACAAGGTGATCTTGTTGGTCCGGAGTTAAATTATTTTTATCCATTTAATTTAAGGTTATAGGATAATTAGCTGTGAAATTATACATCTTTTTTACGAATTGTCAACTAGTTTTGTACCGCGAAGTCAATCAAAGGCTTGCTTTCATCCTGATAAAGCGTCTTTTCAAAAATATTTCCTTCCACGTTTACCAATACGTCCAATTCCGTACTTGTGTTTCCGATTGGTTGATCGCTTATTAATTGATATTCAAGGTACGGAATGTTTCTATCTTGTTGTGAAATTAGTTTTCCGCTGAGGAACAATGTCAATAAAGGTTGTTTTATCTCCGGTAATTTTAATTTCACACTATTGCCAAAAAATCCTCCCACACTTTCTAAAATTCTCACCTCATCATAAGTATTTGTATCGATTGCTTTTAACGTGGAATATAATAATCTATGTTTTTGATCATTTGAAGGATGTGCAAGATAATTATCTATATCATAATTAATTCTTCCTTCAGTTATACCTGAAAATCCTTGTTTTATCTCTTTTATCTCACCTTCAGTTACATACTCAACATACTGTATCATCCCACACTCCTCATCGTTTCCTTCTTCATTTTCGCAGAGGCCGGTTAGCTGCCATTGGAC
>WJKQ01000111.1 GCA_014728975.1 Candidatus Peregrinibacteria bacterium
AGATGATATTATTGAAAGTCTTCAAAAAGCCGACCACGAAAAGAAGTTGGAGAAGATAGGGGAGTGAAAGATTGCGGTTTGGTTGATAAGCAAGAACAAACTAATGAAGGAAAGTAAAATTGAAATTTTATTCCACATAATGGCAGCCTAGGGATTTTCGTCTTTTTAAGGCTGCTTTTAGGATGAGGAGGGAGACCTGTGCAGTGTTTTTTGTTTCGGCTATATCTTTGTTGGTGGATTTTATTTGGGAAAGTTCTTGGATTATTTTTTTTAACTTTGGAATGGCTTCGTTTTTGAGTTTTTTGCGGTTTCGGATGATGCCGGCGTACTGCCACATTAGGGTCTGGATTTCTTTTCTGAATTTTTTTGCCAATTTGGTTTCTTTTGAATTTGAGGGAGTTAAGTTTGGGCGGTCGATTGTCAAAACTTTCAGTTTTGTCTGAGGTTGGAGTTTTTTGACGATTTGGTTGCTGAAGACCAGAGCTTCCAAAAGCGAGTTTGAAGCGAGTCGGTTTGCTCCGTGGACGCCTGTGCAGGTTGTTTCACCAAAAGCGAAAAGGTTTTTTAGGTTAGTCTGACCGCTTAAATCCGTGACAATTCCTCCACAGAGGTAATGAGCGGCTGGAGTTATCGGGATTTTGTCTTTTGCAATGTCGATGCCGTAACTTTTTAATTTGGAATAGATTTTCGGGAATCTTTTTTTCAAAAATTCTCGTTTTTTGTGGCTTATGTCGAGGAAGACCGGTCCATTTTTCAATTCTTCAAAGATTTCTTTTGCGACAATGCTTCTTGGAGCAAGTTCTTTAAGAGGGTGTCTGCTTGTCATAAATCTTTTTCCTTTGGAATTCACAAGTTTTGCGCCTTCGCCGCGGACGGTTTCTGAGATCAGAAATCTTGGTGTTGTTTTTTTTGCAAATGCTGATGGATGGAATTGGATGAATTCGATGTCCTGGACTTTACAGCCTGCTCTTACTGCCATTGCGATCCCGTCGCCGGTTGCTATGACTGGATTTGTTGTATTTGAGAAGATTTGGCCGATACCTCCGGTTGCGAGTATAGTCTGGTCCGCAAAGATATTATTAACTTTGTTTTTTCGAATGATTTGAGCTCCGAAACATGTTTTTCCTTTTGTTATGAGATTTAGCGCAAAAGCATTTTCGAGGATTTTGACATTTAAGTGTTCTTTGACTCTTTTTATGAGAATATTTTCAATTTCCTGGCCGGTGTAATCGCCGACGTACGCGATTCTTCTTTTGTGGTGGCCGCCTTCCCGGGTAAGTTTTAGTTCTCCTTCTTCTTTTTCGAATTCAACTCCGAGGTCGATGAGTCTGTAGATTGCCTCGGTTGAATGCCGCACCATAAATCGGACTGCTCTTTTATTGTTGTGGTAATCGCCGGCTTGAAGCGTGTCTTTTATGTGTTTTTCGGTATTGTCAGTTTTGTCGAGAACAGCAGCAATTCCTCCCTGAGCAAAGTTTGTGTTGCTGTCTATAATTTTTTTCTTCGTAACAAGAATAACCTTACCCTTTTTCGCGGCATGCAGGGCGAAGTTTAAGCCTGAAATTCCCGAACCAATGATTAGAAAGTTGGCGTGCATGTTTTGATTGTATCAGATTTGGCTTTGTTTGGAACGCGCAACCGTTTTCTGGTTAACAGCTTGACTTTTTGCTTTTTTTTCGTATAATATTGTTTTACAAATATTATGCCTAAAACAATATCTAAAACATTGGATTCTCCTGATATAAGAGGAAATCGTGAAACTGAAGGTGTTGATTCGGTTCCGGATAGAGTTCCGAATAGAGTTTCAAATATCTCCAGAGTTATCTGTGCGGCGGTTTTATCAGCAGTTTTCCATGTGGGAATTTGTTCGAAAGTTGCTGATTATATGTCTTCTCCTTCAACTGATGCGGTAGTTTTAGTTGATGGCAAATCTTTTAACAAAGATAAGTTTATTGAACTTGTTAAACAGAAACTTGAGAAAAGTAATAAATTTTCCGAATCTTTATCGGGCAAAGAATTTTTTTTCTCAGCCGAATTATTTGAACTTATAGATATACTTGGAGAGAAAGAAGCTATGAAAAGGTATAGAATTGCCGTGAATCGTTATCAAAATTTAATAAAAAGGCTTCTGGAGATGAAAAATGAAGGGGTAAGTCATGAGGAAATTTATAATTATTTGATTCAATTTCAGGGAGTATACGCGGAAGACAGTTCTTTTGTTACAAATCTTCTCTACAACGGGAGTGGTAATTGTGAGGCCAGAGCAAAATTGATGACAATGGCTCTTGAAGAGGTCTTTAAAGGAGAAATAGAAGTAAACGTGGAGATAACCAATATTAAAAATTTGGAAAACGGTAACATTATTCCTCATATTTCAATAATTGTAGAAGACGGCGAAAAAAATTATTATCTGGAACTGCCGGGAATTAAGAAGATATCGAAAGGACAACTTAATGAGCTTACTGTTTTTAATCCTGTAATTTTTAATCGTGCTTATTTGGCGGAAGGGGGAAAGAAACAATATTCGGATGAAG
>WJKQ01000112.1 GCA_014728975.1 Candidatus Peregrinibacteria bacterium
CCCCAAAGTCAAACAATAAGATCATATTTGACGCCCCCGCTCTAAACTCCTATCATTAAACCGTGCCAAGAGAAATAATAAAATCAGAAACGATCCTGGACAACGAATTTTTCAAAATAACCAAAGACAGCTACAGAAAAAAAAACGGTTCGATTGTAAAATCATATTATACCATTCATCGGCCAGAAGTAGCTGTGATATGCGCAATAACAAAAAAAAACGAAATAATTTTAATAAGACAATATCGTCACCCCGTTAAAAATATAGACCTTGAACTACCAGCCGGATACATCGAAAACCATGAAAATAATATTAGATTGGCAGCGGAAAGAGAGCTTCTGGAAGAAACAGGATACGCCGTCGAAAAGATGATAAAAATTCAGACTTCTTACGCCTCCGCAGGCCTGATGAGCAACAAAATCAACTTTTTTATAGGCTTTAACGCAAAAAAAATCAAAAAACCCGAACTGGACGAAAGTGAAGAAATCATGGAAGTTTTTGCAACAGCCTGGGATAAAACCATAGAACTCCTCGAAAAAGAAGAAATCAAGGATATGGCTTCAGTCACAGGCATTCTTCTGGCAAAAAGATACCTGGAAAAAATAAACCACTCCAATGAAAAAAGAAATTTATCTTGATCACGCATCGACAACATACACCGATCCACGCGTTCTCGGAGCCATGCTCCCCTATTTTTCCGAAAAATACGGTAATCCCCAGTCCCGACATTCCAAGGGAAAAGAAGCTTTAATCGCAATCGATAACGCACGTGAAAAAATCGCAGAAATATTGAATTGCAGACCTTCCGAAATAATATTCACTTCCGGAGGAACCGAAAGCAATAATCTGGCAATTTTTGGAACAGCCAGAGCCAACCAGAAAAAAGGCAAAAAAATAATAACTTCAAAAATAGAACATTCATCGGTTATCGCCCCCTTTAAAAAACTAGAAAAAGAAAAATTTAAAATCACATATCTCGATGTTGACAATGAAGGATTCATCGATCCGCGAAAATTAAAAAAATCTATCAAACACGATACTAAACTTGTTTCAATAATGTATGCGAATAATGAAATCGGCACCATTCAAAAAATATCGAAAATAGGAAAAATCTGCCGGGAAAAAGGAATAATTTTTCACACTGACGCCTGCCAGGCTGCCGGACTCAACCTTAATACACAAAAACTCAAAGTGGATCTTATGAGTTTGAATGCAGGAAAAATCTATGGACCAAAAGGTATCGGCATTTTATACAAAAAAAGAGAAATAAAAATCGAACCAATAATTTACGGAGGCGGACAGGAAATGGAGTTAAGAAGTGGCACACACAACGTTCCCGCAATAGTCGGAATCGCAAAAGCTCTCGAAATCGCAAGAGAAGAACGGGAAAAAGAAAATAATAGACTTAAGGAACTAAGAAATTATTTAATCGAAGGCATTCTTAAAATTAAAGATACACACCTCAACGGACCAAAAGCAAACAGACTTCCAAACAATATCAATATTTATTTTGAGGACATAGATGCAGACTTGCTTGTTCTCTCTCTGGATGAAGCCGGAATCTATTGCAGTACAGCCTCTGCATGCAAAGCCCAAACAACCGAGAGCTCCCACGTTTTAAGTGCAATCGGCCTTTCAGAAAATCAGGCGCAAAGCTCAATCAGATTTTCCCTCGGCAAAAAAACAACACAAAAAGACATTGATTATACGTTAAAAACACTTACACAATTAATAAAAAAAATGAGAAAATACTGAATATAAAATAACCAACAATCATCATGGCAAAAATACTTATGGTCATAGCCGCAAAAGGATATCAGGACATAGAATATGAAACACCAAAGGAAATACTCGAACAAAACGGCCACACAGTCATAACAACCAGCACAAAACCTGAAGCAAAAGGCTCTCTTGGTGGATCAACAAAAGTCGACATTCTCCTAAAAAAAGTCGATCCAAAAGATTACGATGCCATTACATTCATAGGCGGACCGGGATCCCATAAGCTGATAAAAAACCGAAAAACACTTTCTCTCGCCAAAAATTTTTATGAAAGCGGAAAATTAACAACAGCTATCTGCGCCGCGCCGGCAATATTGGCAAATGCCGGAATTCTGGAAGGAAAAACAGCAACCTGCCATGAAGGACAGTCACAAACTTTAATTAAAAAAGAAGCAAATTATACCGGCAGTCCCGTCGAACAAGACAGCAATATCATAACCGCCAGTGGACCGGGAGCGGCCAGGGATTTCGGTAAAAAAATTGCGAAAGCAATTTCAGATAGCACTTAAAATAAACAAAAATCCTCTTTTTGCAGACAACAAATATTCTCAAGTCTACTGTCAACAACTTTTATTTACTTTCCCTTTTCAACAATTAAATCGATTGGTATCATCATAAATACCACTAGATATGGTGGCCTCTCTCAAAAAAGACCTACTAGATATAGAAAAACCTCCTCATTCCTATGAAAAATGTCTTTTGGGTCATTTTTTTGCCCCCTTATTCCATAATAAAGAGTTAATTATGTCTCCAATAAAAAAAATCAAAAAAAGAAACGGTGATATTGTCACATTCGATCAGGCAAAAATCACTGAAGCTATCTGGCGGGCCGCAAAATCGGTCGGCGGAACAGACAAAGAACTCGCAAAACAAATTTCAAATCAGGTAGCCGCGGTTCTTGAGGTCTTTTATAAGGACGAAACACAAACTCCAACAGTAGAACAAATTCAGGATCTTGTAGAAAAAATTCTTATTGAAGGGGGCCATGCAAAAACCGCAAAAGCGTATATTTTATACAGACAGGAGCATAAAAATCTCAGATCGGCACAGGAAGAAATTTTATCAGGAAAAACAACCAACCTGCCATTCAGTACAAACGCATTGAAAGTCCTGGCAGGCAGATATTTAAAACGCGACGAAAATGGAAATATCCGCGAAACGCCTGAAACAATGTTTGACAGAGTAGCGGAAGCCCTTGGAAAAGTAGAATCAAACTATGGAAAATCCGAACCGGAAGTCCAGGAATGTATAGAAAATTTTAAAAGAACTCTCTGTAATTTCGAATTTATTCCGGCGGGCAGGACACTTGCAAACGCAGGAACAAAAACAAAACTCGTATCAAACTGTATTGTACTTCACTCCGAAGACAGCATGGACGGTATTTTTTCAACACTTCGTGACGCAGCTTTACTACAACAGGCAGGATCAGGACTTGGTTTTCCATGGCATATGATCAGACCGGCAGGATTCAGGACAAACAAAACCGAGGGGATGGCTTCAGGACCTGTTTCTTTCATGCGCGCGTATAACAAATCATTCGGTGTGATAAAACAACAGGGGAGACATGGCGCTAATATGGGAGTAATGAGAGTGGATCATCCCGATATTCTCGAATTTATAGAATCAAAATGGGAAGAAGGAACACTTGTAAACTTCAATATATCAGTTTCTTTAACTGATGAATTTATGCAGGCAGTCAAAAACAGATCACAAGCCCCCTGGCTCTGCCAATGGAAAGGTAAAAAAATGAAGCCTCGAAGAATAATCAGAAACAGCCGCGGAGCTTTCGTGGAAGCAATTGAAGAAACAATTACAGCTTCGGAACTTATGGATAAAATAATCAATGCAGCGTGGAGAAACGGAGAACCCGGAGTCTTATTCCCCGACACGGCAAACAGGGCAAACCCAATCCCAACCCTGGGAAGACTTGAAGCCACAAATCCTTGTGGAGAACAATGGCTTCATGACGGAGATGTATGCAATCTTGGATCCATCAATCTTTCAAAAGTTGTAGAAAATGGGGAAATAAATGAGAAAAAACTAACGGAAATAACAAAAACCGGAGTAAGAATGCTTGATAATGTTATTGATCTTTCAGACTTCCCTGTTGATAAAGTAAATGCAACCTTCCGAAACAACCGCCGTATAGGACTCGGAATAATGGGATTCGCAGACATGCTTTATCAATTAAAATTCCGTACAACTCCGCAGAAGGTTTAGCGACAGCCAAAAAAGTTATGAAAATAGTAAATGACGCCGCTTATGAATATTCCCAAAAACTATCCGAAGAAAAAGGCTGCTTCCCCAACTGGGATATCAGTATTTTCGGCCCCAAAGCCAAAAACACAAAAATGCGAAATTCCGCACTTACTACAATCGCTCCGACGGGATCAATTTCAATGCTGCTGGACTGCAGTTCCGGAGTAGAGCCGTTTTTCGCACTTGCGTACACAAAAGAAGTAATGAGCGGCCAAAATCTTACCTACGTAAACCCACACCTTAAAAAAGAACTAAAAAAATACGATTTATATAATGATGAAATGATAAAAGAAATAGAAAAAGAAGGATCCATTCAACATATCGAAAAGATCCCACAGGAAATAAAGAGAATTTTTGTCACAGCCATGGACATAAGTGCTGAAGACCATATCAAAATGCAAGCCGCCTTCCAGGAAAATGTAGACAACAGCATAAGTAAAACAATTAATTTTCCCTACACAGCCACAAGAGAAGACGTAAGAAAAGGCTACATTCTTGCCTGGGAAGTAGGTTGTAAAGGATGTACGGTCTATCGTGACGGCAGCAGAAAAGAACAGGTTTTAACAATTAAAAAAGAAAAAATACAGGAAGAAAGAGACCAGGCACCAAAACCCGTCCAGGAAAAAGTTGCATCAGTAAAAAGCGATAAAAATAGTTTTGAGGAAATAATTCCACCTCCAATAACAGAAAAGATAAAACAAAGAGAACATGTTTCTTTAAATAAAAAAGAAATCATTGCAACTAAAAAATGCCCGGAATGCGGCGGAGGCATACAGATAGCTGAAGGATGCATGCTCTGCTTGAATTGCGGATTTTCTGCCTGTTCAGTTTAATGACAATCACTTGTGTATTTGCAAAAAACATTGTATAAAAGTCCTCTAAATAATATTTTTAAGAATGCCGGAATCAGCAACAGCTGAAAATTTGGAAGGAGTGGAAAAAGAACCGGAACAACCTCTTGAACAAGAGATTGCTTCTGATATAGAAAAAAAACTCACGAAAAACGAACTACAAAGTGTAAAAGAAAAAAAAACAACTATTCCAAAAATTTTACAGCAAAGAGAGCAATACAAAGCCGCCGCAAAAGCGGAACTCAACAGACTTGTAACAGTAACCACAGAAGGAGGCAATAATTTAATAGATTTAAAGGAATACAAAAAATACAATAACGAAATCGAAGAAACCGAAAGCGCCGAAAAAATGGCTAATCTTCTGGACGAGATAAAAGAGATTCCCAGGCAAAAACAAAATGAAGAACAAAATGAAAAAGAGGAAACCCGTGAACTCAGCCCCGAAGATCCGGAATTACTGACGCTTCAAAGAAAATTTGACAAGGTCTGCGATCAAAACAAAGATTTAATCGGTCTTAAACAGATTCCCGGTTTCAAAGCATGGTTTGCCGAAGAAAGAAAATCAAATCCAAATATAAAACATTTAAATGAACAAATAAAAAAACTGGAAGGAAAAGAAATTACCGATAGAAACGGCTTGGCTCCGAGAAAAGAAGAATTTACCAACCTTCAGAACCTATTCAAAAAACATGGCATAAACAGCCCTCTTAAATCGGAATGGATTAAGTCTGAAGGATTAAGCGAAAGAATACAATTTCGAAAAAACGCGGAAGAAATGGAGGATATTTTAAGAAAATTAAAGGGCACAGGATTTTATTCAAATGAAATCATCAAAAAAACAATGCAGGAAATCCTTCTTGCTGATTCACCGGAAACACAAAAAAGAAAAATTCAATTGACGAAAAATGTTGCAAGAATTGAAGCACAAAGTTTTACCCACCTGGACAGCAAAATAAACATAGGAGGAATTACGATAAGAAAAATGAGCCAAAAAGGCAAAGATCAGCTGATAGATTATTATAAAACTTTATCTCTTTCAGAAAGAGAGGAAAATGTTAAAAAATGGCCTGATTTTATACAGACAGAAGCGGATCTTGCATTGGAACTTGAAGAACTTTACGGAGAAAATAAAGAAACATTGAAGCTGGCACTTGGTAGTTTTGAAGAATTAAATTTTGAGGAAAAACAAAAAGCTCTAAAAGAACACAAAAAAATACTGGAAAAATCCGAAAACGAAGAACAACTGCAAAAGGCATTAACAATCAAAGCCTCCCACGCGAAAATCGACGAAGCCGCTAGAAATAACATACTTGCAAAAAGTACGCAAAGAAAATATAAAGAATGGTTTGAGGACGAAAATAATTTCAGAGATCCAAAAACAAAAAAACCCGGAAATCTGGATGAACTCAAAAATGCTTATTCAATATTAATCAGTCCAACACCCGATAAAGAAGCAAAAAATCTTTCAGCTTATCAAATAAAAAGAATGCGCTTCCAAAAAGAAGTCGACGAATTGACAAATATCAATCCGGATATCAAAAAGTCCAGACTTAAAAAATGGCA
>WJKQ01000113.1 GCA_014728975.1 Candidatus Peregrinibacteria bacterium
CTTAATCCCGTGTAGTGGGATATGGGGCGTGGGTTTTTTATAAATAGTTTTTTATGAAAAAAGAACTCCAAAAACATTTGTTGAATGTTGCGAAAGGATCAATTGCCCGGGAATTGAAAATTCCTTTTAAAATGATGGAAAGTCCAAAAGATAATGGACTTTTAAATGAAAAACGAGGAGTTTTTGTAACTCTGAAAACTCATAATAGGCTTCGAGGTTGTATTGGAAATATAAAGCCGATCTATCCGCTTGTTGAAGCGGTTTCTAAAAATGCGATATCCGCGGCTTTTTTTGATCCGAGATTCGTGTCTCTTTCAAAAGATGAATTTACAGATTTAAGTATTGAAATTTCTGTTTTAACTGTTCCAAAAAAAATAAATTATTGTGATTGTGATGAATTGTGTCGAATGCTGATTCCTCATAAACATGGAGTTGTGCTGAAAAAGGGATCTTGTCAGTCAACATATTTACCCCAGGTTTGGGAACAGATTCCGGACGTCGAAATGTTTCTGGGGACACTTTGTCAGAAAGCCGGGCTGGATATGCACGTATGGAGAAATAGTGATATCGGGGTAATGACTTATGAAGTTGAAAAGTTTAGAGATTAGTTTTTTGTTGATTTTCTTTTTGAAAAAATGAAGAATAGGAAGTGATATTTTTGCTCCGACATGCCCAGGTGGCGGAATTGGTAGACGCGCAGGACTTAAAATCCTGTTCCAGCAATGGAGTGCGGGTTCGATTCCCGCCCTGGGCACCATGTGATCTGTACCCAAAAAGTGGAAACAGGTTGGTAAGGAAAATTCCATGTGTTTTTGACTGTGCCGGCAGATGGAGTTAGTGCAAAAGAAATATAGCTGAGATCAGGTAAAGAATTGTTCTTGAAAATTGATGAATATATAAAATATTATAATCACGAAAGAAAACAAATCACCAGATTTGTGATAAAAAAACAGAGTTTGACATTTATGTTAAACTAAGTATTATTTTTCCTTAATTTGGGTAAATATTTAAAATCAATTATTTATGGAAAAAACAGAATACAGGAAGTTGTTGAATTAAGCGATGAATTGAGCAAAAGACTAAATGGAACTGAGCGGGATTTACTGCTTCGGGATCAACTTGGTCAATTGCTTGATTTTGCACGATCCCCTGAAAAGAATTTTGAGACAGCTTTAAATTTGGCCGGAAGTGGAGAAAAAGAAGCCTCAAAAATATATCTAAAAGAAGCTCTCCGTTTACTTGATGAAGATCCAGATCTTGAGGAAAGAATTCCAAAATCTATTCTTAAATATTATTCTGAAAGAATCGAGGAAAAGTTTCTTGATCCAATAAGTTCCGATATTGAAAATTGCAATGAACCTGTAAAAGTTGCAGTTGTTCATGATATTGATGCGGATGGGTTGAGTTCTGCACAGCTTTGGCGGGCATTTTTGCAGGAAAGATTTGAGAATAATGTTGAAATTGTAACTTTGGGAAAAACTCTGACAGATCAGGACCTTTTGGAAGATCTTCAGGAAATTCCTTATGTTCTTTCTGTGGATAATTTTGTTCCAGAAAGAGAAGGAAAGCGTCAGAATGTTATAAAAGCCATAAATGAATCCTCAAAAAGGGGAGTGCTTATTTTAGATCATCATGATGATGAAATCGGTGACCTTATACCGGCTCAGGTTGAAAACGGCGATATTCCGGAAAAAGCAAATGTTCCGGAATCTATATTTAATGATACTGAAAATTTTACATATGTGTCTCCGCGTGCAAGACTGGGATTGAATTCTTCATTTCCGACTTCACGATATCCGGCGGTTCAGCTTTCAAAGGTAATGATTAATGAGCTTTTGGACGAAGATGAATTTGAAAAATTTAATCAGGAAAATGGTTGGCTTGTTGCTCTTGGTGTTAACGGCGATGTTTTTGATAGTAAAATCTGGTGGAAGGATTTATGTGAAGAATTGCCGTGTACTGAGAGTATGGAACAGTTATGTAGAGGTTTGGGTATGGCAAAGCCTGAGGATGCGGAAGAGATTTTGGAAGAATTAGCTCGGGCAAAGAGTCCGGAAGATGTAACAGCTGATCCAGGTTCTTTCCTACCAAGTCGTTGGAGAAATGGACGAGGATAGATCTCCTTATGCTGTTCCCGGAACCTTGGGTGGTGCTCTTACCCTGCCGGGTGGCGGCAAACCCGCTTATTTTCCGGATAGTCTTGTGGGAGTTGGTATGAGAGATAACAAGAAAGGAGTTTTAAAGATAAGTTTTAGGGATAACAGAGGTGCAATGAATCCTATGTATGATACAAGACGATTTCTGGATCGATTTAGGGATATATGGGATTTGAGAGGCGGTGGTCATGCACCTGCATCAAGCCTTCGCTGCAATTCTGAAGTGCTGATGGATGAACAGGGACGCCTAAGAGGTGCCTTTGAAGTTTTGAAAGAAGTTGTAGAAAAAACTGTTGAAGCAGAAAATGCGGTCCAAAACGAGGGAATTAAAAAATTTGTTGTTTCTGAAGGTGGAGGAGGGACTGATTACGTAGGTGTTCCATCGCTTGCTTCTGAA
>WJKQ01000114.1 GCA_014728975.1 Candidatus Peregrinibacteria bacterium
CATCATCTCCGGGCTTTACGTTAGCTTTTTCGCTATAGGGTATTTCCAGAAGAGTTGATGAGTAGGCGCACTCTATACCTGTAACTTTTGTTGCCATATTTATAAAGAAAGCATTAAATTTTCTAAAACCAGTCTGGTATTAATATTTTTCTTTAAGAGGATACCAGCCTCCTCGATTTTTGAAAGCGTATTTAAGTATTTTTCCCTATTGTTATCTCCTTCAAGAATTTTACTCCTTAAAATATGCGTCAAAATATTCAGGAAAACCTCGATTTTTGCGGGATCAATCGTAAGATTCTCCACGTAGGAAAAACGATCCACAATATTTTTATGATCAAGAAAGTTCTGAATATCATAATATGTCTTCAGGTAATTTGCCAAAGAATCGGGATTCTCCATTAGATGCAGTGCCTTTCCGGTTTTTCCAAGAGAAAACAGACTAACCTGTTTAATCACGTCATCCTCACTGTCCGGATAAAGATCGTTCAGTTTTTTGGTAAGATATTCCGCTGAAACCGTTCTGAATTTAATAACTCTTGTCCTTGAAACAATAGTAGGTAAAAGCTCACGAAAATTATTCGTTGTCAGAAGGAAAATAGTTCCCAAAGGAGGCTCCTCCAAAATCTTTAAAAAACTGTTTGCGGCTTCCATTGTCATCCTCTCTATACTTTGAATAAGAAAAATTTTATAAGATGACGTACCGGTCATATTGGCTCTTTCAATAATTTTTCGTACGTCTTCAATTTTTATGGAATCTTTTCCTTTCAGTTCTGTTGTATCAACGTGAGAACCCTGCTGAATTTGGACACAGGTCTTGCATTTATGGCAAAAATTATTTTCACATTGAAGAATGCCGGCCATCTTTTTCGCAACGGTAAATTTTCCCACGCTGTTTGGGCCCGCTAACAAATACGCGTGAGTCAGATTTCCCGACTCGATGTCGTTTTCAATCTGTTCAAGCTGTTTTTCATGTCCAATTATTGACCAGTTATATTTCATTTTTAAATCTTACTTTGCCAGACTTTTTCCTGCCTGACCAGAAGAGTGTCGGCCTCTTCGGGATTTGCCATGAGTTCTCGTACGAATTTTTCAAGACGAACTTTATTCTGTGACCCTTTTACCAGAATTACATCGTTTTTTTGTATCTTTTTCTGAAAAAAATCCGCCGCATCATTAGCTGTATTAAAAACATGGACATTTTCTTTGTTCATTCCCTTTGACTTGGCGGTTTTTGCGATTATTTTCGCATCCTTTCCGACAGCCAAAAGAATATCTGCGTACCGCTGAACAATATCACCGATTTTTTCATGAAGAATTTTACTTTTTTCGCCGAGCTCGTTCATATTTCCGATAACCGCCACTTTACGTCTGTCCTCGCCGACGGTTTTTAAAATTTTAAGAGCCGCTTTTAGAGCTTCAGGAGAAGAATTATAAGAACTGTCAATAATCGTCGCCTCATTTTTTCCGGGAATTATCGACATCCTTCCCGGAGGCAAAGAATATCTTTGAAGAGATGAAATCGCGTCGATAATTTCCATTCCCATAACACTCGCGCAAATTAAAGCGGGAATAAGAACATATACCTGATGCTCCCCGAGAACACCCGATACAACTTCATATCTTTTCCTCCGATGATTTAAAACAAACGAAATCCCGTCAATAGACTGTACAAAATCAGTAGCATAAAAATCAGCCTTTTCATCGATGCCGAAAGTGATGGTATTTTTTCCTCCCCTTTCTTTTGCCAGATATCCAAGATACGGGTTATCAATATTTAATATTGCGAGGCCGCTCTTTTTCATTTTATCCACCATTTTTCTCTTTTCTCCAAAAATATGTTTCTCGTCGGTAAACTGACCCTCATCAAGATGAACCGGGGCGATATTTGTCATAACGGAAATATCGGGCCTGGCTACCGACAAAAGAAAATCCATGTCTCGCGGCTTATCCACGCCAAACTCAAGAAGCAAAACCTCACTGTGATCCCTGAAAAGGCAATGATAAAAAGCCTTGAATAAGAGTAAGGACCACTTCATAACAGAACTATACCCGCTTTCAATGTCCAGAATCGAAAGAAGCAGACCAAATTCTGTATTCATGCTTTTTTCACTTTTTTTTACTTTGAATTGAGTGTTCAGCACCGTGTAAATAGCTTCCTTTGTGCTTGTTTTTCCCACAGAACCGGTAATAGCAATTATTTTTCCTTTATATCTGCTGATTCTGAACTTGGCCATCATTTTGAGCAGAAACAGAACCAGCTTCCTAAAAAACTTTTTCATAAAAACGCCCTAATAAATGCCGCCAAAGTTTATCACAAAAGCTTCTGTTTTTAAATATCAGGCTTACGTGATAAAATTCTCTGGAAAACTGTCACAAAAACAAATGAAAAAAACAATTTTTATATCAAGTCTAATTTTACTCCTGACGTTTTCCTTTAATTGCGCCGGAACCGGACAGAAGGAAACACCATCACAACCAATAACGGACAATCAGATGAAAACTTCACCACAAAAGGGGGACACTGTCGCCAAAATAAAAACGAATTTTGGAAATATAAAAATTCTTCTCTATACCGATAAAGCACCTGAAACCGCCAAAAACTTTATCGAGCTCAGTAAAGCAGGCAAATACGACAACAATATTTTTCACAGAGTTATTAAAGATTTTATGATTCAGGGAGGCGATTTTGAAAACAGAAACGGAACGGGAGGATATAGCTACAAAGGACCCGGCACAACTATCGAAGATGAGTTCGGCGAAGGCTTAAGTCACATTTATGGAGCAGTCTCCATGGCAAACGCGGGCCCGGATACCGGCGGCAGTCAGTTTTTTATTGTCCAGAATAAAGAAGGAACAAAACGGCTTGACGGAAAACATTCAATATTCGGCTATGTTTTTGAAGGAATGGATAATGTGGAAAAAATTGCCGGACTAAAAACGGATCAAAGAGACAGACCGCTGGAGGACGTCATAATTGAAACTATAGAAATTGATGAATTCTAAAAAGATGAAGCAGGCAATCCTTAAAATCACAGGGCGGGTACAGGGAGTTTTCTTTCGCGACAGCGCCAGAAAAGAAGCGCAAAGACTCGATCTGACGGGCTACGCAAAAAACATGCCTGACGACAGTGTGGAAGCTTTCGTACAGGGAGAAAAAGAAAACATAAAAAAATTCATTGAATGGTGCAAAGAAGGACCTTCCGCCGCAGAAGTAGAAAATATACAGGTTGACTGGCAGGAAAAAGCTGAGGAAATCCGGGGATTCTCAACATTTTAGCCCGCGGCTTCGTCAACAACAGCCTTAAAAGCCTCCGGTTCATTGACAGCGAGCTCCGCAAGCATTTTTCTGTTGATCCTGATATTTTTCTTTGTCATACCGTCAATAAATCTGCTGTAGTTTATGCCGTGTTCCCGGCAGGCATTGTTAATTCTGGTAATCCAAAGCCGCCTAAAATCCCTTTTACGCGTCCTTCGATGTTTGTAACTGTGCTGACCTGCTTTCATAAGGGCATTTTTGGCATCTCTGAAGTTTTTGCTTCTAAGATTTCTGTAACCTTTGGCGGCCTTTACGACTTTACGGTGCCTGCGGTGGGTAGTTTTACCACTTTTAACTCTGGACATTATTTTAAAATTAGTAAATTAATAAAATTTTACTTCCCTTTTTCCTCAGAATCTGAACTTTCCTCTTCCTTTTCATTATTCAGGGTAACTATCCCGGGCATCAGCCTCCTTAAAACTTTCATCTTTGTTTTGTCTACGGGTTTTCCATACAGATAAGCTTCTTTTTGCTTTTTGGACTTATTTGAAAGCAAATGATTTTTACAGGATTTTCGTACAGTTACAGTCCCGCTTTTTCTTACCTTTACGCGCTTTTTTAATCCGCTGTGTGTTCTTTGCTTCATGATAATTATTTAGGTGTTAGTATCATTATTAATGTGTTTCCCTGTCCTTTGGGCGGTGTTTCCAGTGTACAGACATTTTCCAGGTTTTTATAGAAATCCATTAATTTTTCTTTTGCAAGATTTTTATAAACAGCTTCTCTTCCCTTGAAAATTAAAGAAACTTTTACGGCGTTTTTTGCCTCTAAAAATTTTCGGGCCTGCTTTGCTTTTACTTTTAGATCGTGCTCACCGGTTTTAAATCCTATTCTCACTCCCTTCACCTCTGTTTTCTTCTGCATTTTTCTGTGCTTTGTTTCAATTTTTTTCTGGTGGTACTGGTATTTTCCGTAATCCATTATTTTACAGACGGGTGGATTTACGTTTGGTGCTACTTCACAGAGGTCAAGATTTTTCTCTTTGGCAATGTTCAAAGCTTTTTCGATAGCCATAATACCTAACTGTTCACCATTTTCTCCGATCAGACGGACAGTGGGAGCTTTGATATTCTTATTTACGCGTAATCTCTTAGTTATATACTTTGGTTAAAAAATAAAATCGGCTAAATTAAGCCAATAAGCTTTTGGATATTACGAAAAACGCTATAAATTGTCAAGCTTGACAATTCTTCTCAATGTAAACGAAAATAAAATCATGTATAAAGTAGTAATATTAGGGTCAACAGGCTCTCTGGGTCGTCAGGTTTTGGAAGTTTTGGAAAATTATAAAAATGAATTCAGAGTCATTGGCATTTCGGCATATAAAAAAGAAAAATTACTCAAAAAGCAGTCTAAAAAACACAAAGTGCCGGCGCGAAATACCGTAATTGTTTCGAAAGAATCTCCGAAAAATCTGGAAAAGCTGGCGGCCGCGGAAGATGCTGACATAGTCATTAATGTTCTGTCAGGAATATCAGGGATAAATTCTACAATTTCAGCGCTTAAAGCGGGAAAAATTCTCATCCTGGGAAACAAAGAATCGTTAGTTGCAGAAGGGCAAAAAATCATGAAATTAGCGGGAAAAACCCTTATCCCGCTTGATTCCGAACATAATGCAATATTTGAAATCCTTAAAAAATTCCCGAAAAAAATTCCCGAAAAAATAATTCTTCCATGTTCTGGAGGCCCTTTTTTAGGAAAAAATAAAAACCAGCTCAAAAAAATCACGGCATCCGAGGCAATAAATCATCCTAAATGGGAGATGGGGGAAAAAATATCAATAGAATCAGCCACATTGATTAATAAAGGTCTTGAGATTATTGAAGCCCATTATCTTTTTAATCTCCCTTTAAAAAAAATTGACGTAATAATCCATCCGGAATGCTTAATCCACGGTATAGTACGGTTTAAAAATGAAAGCTATGCCTATATTTCAGAGCCGGACATGCGCGAACATATAGAAAACGCCCTTTTCCACGCTGTAAACAAAAAAACTCCCGGCCAAAAAAAGATCAAACATTTAAACACAAAAAAGTTCACACTATCTGCTCCGGATTATAAAACTCTTCCCGGCATAAAAATAGTTATTGAAAACTACAAAAGGTCACCCGATTCCATGAAACATTTTTTACAAAAAGAAGAACAAACCATTCAAAAATTCCTGAACGATAAAATCAGTTTTATTGAAATTTTTGAGAGCCTTCAACCCGCTTCCTGATTTCTTGTATAGCTTTGCAAACTGTCCGCCTCAATTCTTCAACTCCAAAAGGTTTATGAAGATACTCGATACCTTCCGTTTTCATAAGATCTTCAAGCACTTTCCTGTCTCCAGACGGTGAATCGGGGGCGTAACGGTTATCAGCCGAAGACAATACCACGGGAACGGTATTAAGCCCCCTTTCTCTCATTTCTTCTACGAGATGTTCTCCTCTTTTTCCCAATTCCTTCCTGGAATAATGTATTCCCATATCCGATATCACAAGGGCGATTCTTTCCCCCAGATTTCCTCTCAGTTTTTGTATGGCATTATTTACGGAAACGTCTGCTTCAAAAGAAAAATCGGGAAAATTTTCTTCACACACCATCTCAAACAAAGCTCTTTCATCATCATAGTGACTGACAAAAAGAACACTTCTTCTGTCATTTTTTTGATGTAATTCCCGCAACGCGTTGTTCGCCTGTAATTTATCGACGTTTGTCATATTTGTCATTAATATTTAAGGAAAAATGATGATATATATTAATAAAGATGTCAACCTTGAACTTGCCATGACATTTAAGAAATGTAAAAATAATGATCAATAAAAGAAAAAAATGAATCATGTGATAATTCTGGCCGCTGGCCGGGGAAAGAGAATGAAGTCAAAAAAGGATAAAATGCTTTTCGAAATTAACGGAAAGCCTCTGATTTATTATACAATTATGGCTTTCAATGATCACCCTGAAATCGATTCTATAGTCCTGGTGGTCAATCAAGACAATAAAGAAATAATTGAGAAAACAATAAAAGAATTTCTCTTCCAAAAAGTAAAAAAAACAATATTGGGCGGCAATTCAAGAAAAAATTCTTTTGAAAAGGGGTTTCTGTCGTTGAAAGATGCTGTGAAACCAAATGACATCATTATTGTTCAAAACGGAGCAAATCCTTTGCCGTCTCATAAAGAAATTTCCGAATGTATCGAAAAAACAGAACAAACGGGAGCCTGTGTAGTCGGACATTCCCTTACATCAACAATAAAACAAATAGATGAAAAACACGTTATAAGAACACACGACAGAAACAGGCTTTTTGCGGCCGAAACTCCACAGGCGGGAAAATATAAAATTCTTAAAAAAGCGCTTATCAACGCGGAGGAAAATAACCTTGAAGCAACGGATGAAGCAATGATGCTCGAGGCTATAGAGCAAAAAATAGCTTATGTAAAAGCCTCCGAAGATAATTTCAAGATAACTTCTCGGGCCGATTTAACCAGGCTAAAAGCGATTTTGGGTGAAATTCCTGATGATTTTCGGGTTGGAATAGGACAAGACAGCCATTTATTTGAAGAAAAAAAGAAAGGACTGGCTCTTGGAGGAATCAAGTTTAAAGAAGAACCAAAATTAAAGGCAAACTCGGACGGTGACGTAATACTTCACGCTGTTTTCAACGCTTTATCCCAGGCGATCGGCTACAAATCAATTGGATTTTACGCCGACTCTTTATGTGAAGAAGGAATAAAAGAAAGTAAGAAATACTTAAATTTCATTCTTAAAAAAGTCAAAGAAGAAAAATTTAAAATCAACAGTCTGGGGCTCATGATAGAAGCCGCAAAACCGCGAATTGATCCGCATGTTAAAGAGCTAAAAAAAAGCCTTTCAAACCTTTTGACTGTTCCGGAAACAAGGATAGGAATTACCGCAACTACGGGCGAGAAATCAACGATTTTTGGAGAAGGACTCGGAATACAGTGTTTTGCCATTATTTCACTTAAGAAAGAAAAATGTTGACTACCCCGATCAAACCACGCAACATTTTCATATAATTCAAGGATTTTTAAGAAACAAAAAAAACATGAAAATTTTTGCGCCGGCAAAATTAAATATTTGTTTAGACATACTAAAGAAAAGCCCTTCTGGATTTCATG
>WJKQ01000115.1 GCA_014728975.1 Candidatus Peregrinibacteria bacterium
ATTCTATACATCTTGACGGTGTTTACGCGAGATCTTTTTATGTATTTGCTTATCCCCGTTATCTTGACGCAAACTGGCTGGCTCCGGTTATAAATTTTGATGTTCAGATGGATATTTCGCAATTCATTTATCCGATCAGTTCTGAAAAAATTATGAAGACTCTTAAGAAAAAAGTTGCCCAGATGCAATCTACTATGAGGATACAGTCCGAAAAAGGACAGGTTCGTGATCCTGCTTTGGAGACCGCACTGGAGGACGCCGAGCATCTTCGTACCCAGATTCAGAGGGGACAGGAAAAGTTTTTTCAATTTGCTTTATATTTTACAATTTATGCCAAAACGGAAAAGAAGCTTGAAAAAGTCGCTAAACAGCTGGAAAGTCTTCTCGCGGGAAAACTTGTGATGACAAAAAGATGTCAGCTTCAGGCGGAGCATGGATTTAATTCATCACTTCCGATGTGTCTTGATGAGCTTTATGTTATCCGGAATATGAATACGGGGCCTCTTTCTTCAACTTTTCCGTTTACCTCTTCGGATCTCACGTCGGATAAAGGGGTGCTTTACGGCATTAATAGACATAACGACAGTCTTGTGATTTTTGACAGGTTTTCTCTTGAGAATGCAAACAGCGTGATTCTGGCGAAGTCCGGTGCGGGAAAATCTTACGCGGTTAAGCTTGAGATTCTGCGTTTGATGATGATGGGTACTGATGTAATTGTGATCGATCCTGAAAATGAGTATGAAGCACTTGCTTCAACTGTCGGTGGAACGTATATGAAATTGAGTCTGACAAGCGAAAGGAGAATCAATCCTTTTGATCTGCCCAGACCGATTGAGGGCGAGGAAGTTCAGCCGGGAGATTTGTTAAGATCCAATGTTATAACTTTAATGGGGCTATTAAAATTAATGCTTGGAGGTGTTTCTCCCGAAGAAGAAGGGATTCTCGATAAAGCGTTGTTGGATGTGTACGCTCTTAAAGGTATTACAATGGATGTCGTTGATCCTTCCGCATACAAGCCTCCGACCATGGAGGATCTTTATAATGTTTTAAATTCGATGGAAGGGGCGTCTTCACTTGTTCAGAGGCTTTCCAAATTTACAGAAGGTTCTTATTCGGGAATATTCAACAAACCTACAAATGTTGATCTTTCAAGCGGATTGATGGTTTTTTCGATTAGAGATCTTGAAGATGAACTGAGGCCCATCGCCATGTATATTGTTCTTAATTATATTTGGAACAGAGTAAGAAGCGAGCTTAAAAAAAGGATTCTCGTAATTGATGAGGCGTGGTCTTTAATGCAGCATGAGGACAGTGCCAAATTTCTTTTTGGCCTGGTGAAGCGTGCGAGAAAATATTATCTTGGTGTTTCTACCATTACGCAGGACGTGGAAGATTTCATCAGAAGCGATTTTGGAAAACCTATTATTACAAATTCTTCAATGCAGCTTTTATTAAAGCAGGCACCTTCCGCCGTAGATATTCTTGCGAAAATATTTAATCTTACCGAGGGGGAGAAATATGTTCTTTTAAACAGTGGTGTCGGGCAGGGACTTTTCTTTGCAGGATTTAAGCATGTAGCTATTCAGGTTATCGCTTCTTATACAGAGGATAAGATCGTGACTACAAATCCCGAGGATATTCTTAAGGAAAGGGAGATTGCCGCCGGAGGCGGTGAAGAAAAATCTTAAATTTAAGGGAATTTTATGGCTGATAAAACCAAGAAATCAGAAAAGAATCTTTCCAGACCGTTTTTGATTGGAAATTTCATAAAGACTTTTTTCTATATATTAGTCGGAATTTTTCTGGTCGCGGGCAACTATTTTTTAGAATCCAGCTTTGTTTCAGGTGAGGAGATCAAAGAGGAGGTGTTTAAGTTGGATTATTCCAAAGAAAATTATTTATCCGATAGAGGCGTGATTCGTTTTTCCGAAGAATCCGAATCCGGGATTTTAAATTCCGTGGAGGTTGATTCTTATGAAAACGGCAATGAGTATATTATCGGTGTTGAAAGTGCCAAACTGTGGGGGAATTTTGAAATCAGTAATGCGAAAGTAAATTTTGTAGCGGATAAACTTGTTATTATACCGAACCACGCGGCTTTTGATTTGGAATTTGACGGAGATCGTCTTGTGCTGTCCGTTTTTGACGGTGATGTTTATGTCGGAATTTTAAGTGAGGGGATTGGAGTTTCCGAATATGTTGATGAATACAGTGATTTGTTTATGAATAAACTGCTTGTTCCCCGCGACAGTCAGGTTACTATTTCAACGGGCAAGCTGGATGAAAGGATTGAAGCTCTGCTTTATTCAAAGCTGGTCAAGGAATTCAAATATTCAGCAATTCCCACTTCAAAAGAAGAATCCGACTGGGTTTCAAAAAACGGTGATAAAGACAGCAAATATATTGAATCCGTTAAACAGGATGTTATTTCGGAGATAATTTATCGGGGTCCTTCCGTCAGTGATACTTTATTGGGTGATTTTATTTTTTGGTCGGAGGAAAATCTGACTTTTATTCCGGAAAAGAAAAATGAAATTATTTTTGATCATCTTTTTGCTTTTCTGGATGATGCGATTAATTACGCGAATGATGGAGATGAAGTGATGAGTGAATTGAGACTCGAAGAATTTGACGAATATCTGGCTTCTTTGCCTTCAGGTATAAGTAAAAGCGATGAGTATTATAAAAGATACGATCTTTACATTGAGTGGCTTTCTGTTTTTGGTTCTGAAGATGCCCAATATTCTGTGTTTGTAGAATTATTGAAGAAAAAATTTGAAGAGGGAAGGGATATTTATGAGATCGTCAATATATTGTGGCTGGATGTTTATAATGGTATTGACTTGGGGGATGTCGCGGCAGAATCGGCACTTGACCGATACTACAGCTTTTTTGATTCGACTCTTGGGGACGACAGTGATTTTGCTTTTTATAAAGATTATACAACTTATAACAATCAGCTTTTTGATAATCTTCTTTTAAGGTATTCAACTTTCTATAAAGACGGTTATTTTGCTATAAAAAATGTTTTGGAACAGGAGCTTCTTGGGCTTTATGAAAGCGGACGTCTCAGAGATGAACTTTCCCAGGCATTCATAAGTAACAAAATCAGGTTTCTAAAAAGACTTATGAGTTTCTTTTTTGATGAAGAGATAAGTGTGGTTGAGGCCAAAGAAATTTTATCCCGTCTTGTTGAGGAGATTGATGAACTCATGCCGGCAGACCGTTCCGAAGTTGCAGTAATTGAACTGTTTGAAGCTGAACTTGAGGATATCGGTGATTTTTGGGGATATCTTAACAGTCCCGAATATCATCTTTCAAAAACTTATGGTGCGACCCATGAAGAAAGATACGAATCTTATCTGGTTGATAAAGATACGATTTACAGTGTTATTAATATACAGGAGGATATTTTGGGTGAAGTGGTAAGTGAGCTTACCGTTTCTGATGTTGAAAAGGAAATTTTGTCTTTCTTTACAGAGAATGAAGATGTGAGTGATCTTACTGTTCTTGATCTTGAGGAAGTTGATCAAAGGTACGTAAAAGTTCAGGGAGTTATTGGAGGTTATTCTTTTGAGGCTGTTTTTGATCGTTCGCAGGCAATTCTTAAAGATGTTTATACATATGGTGAGCTTGTTTCAGACAGACCTGTTACTCTGGACAATCTGCTTTCTCTGCTTAAAGAAAATTTTGCCGAATTTGCTGAAGAGGAGCTTGAGGAGGAAGAATTAACAGAGGAGACAATCGCACAGAGAAGAGCCAGACTTTATGTGGTTGAAAGAGTTTCAAATGCGGGGTTTGTAGTGGAAATGGAAAACGTGTCTGTCGTTGATGAAACGGATTCAGTTTATCGTGTTGAGGGAGTGTATTTGCCGGAATATGAAGATATATTGGTGACTTTTGATTATTTATTGCTGAGAAACGAAAGAGCAAAAAATATATTTTTATCAGTAAGAGGCAGACCTGTTGTTTTGGAAAGTGAGATGACTCTTGATGAGCTTGCCGAAGTGGTTATAGCGGAAGAGGATTTCAGTGTGAGCGGTGTGAGGGCTGAAAGTGAAGAAACAGGTGTTTTGAGATAGTTTTTCGAGTGACAAGTCATTAATCTTATGATAGAGTCTTTTTTGCTGTATTTTTAATTTTTCTTTAACAATATGCCAGAAGGTGTTTTTCAGGAATATGGTGCGGAGCAGATACAGGTCTTGGAGGGGCTTTCAGCGGTAAGGAAGAGGCCCGGAATGTATATCGGTTCCACTGATGTGAGCGGGCTTCATCATTTGGTATGGGAAGTTGTGGATAACGCCATTGATGAAGCAATGGCCGGTTATTGTACCAAGATACTTGTTACAATTCAAAAAGACGGCGGATTATCTGTGTCTGATAACGGACGCGGTATTCCTGTAGATAAACATAAAAAAACGGGGAAATCCGCTTTGGAAACTGTAATGACAGTTCTTCACGCCGGTGGGAAGTTTGGTGAAGGAGGAGGATATAAGGTATCCGGAGGTCTTCATGGTGTAGGTGTTTCTGTTGTTAACGCTCTTTCGACAAAAACGATTGCTGAAGTTTACAGAGACGGCAAAATATATCGGCAGGAATATAAAAGAGGAAATGCCGGCAATCAGCTTGAGGTTGTAGGTAATACCGATAAGAGAGGCACAAAAATAACTTTTTATCCGGATGAGGAAATTTTTGATATGGTGGAATTTGATTTTCAGGCTGTTTTAAATCGTATGCGCCAGCAGGCGTATCTTACCAAAGGTGTACACATTGAAATAGTTGATGAAAGAGGTATTGATAAAAATTACAGTTTCTATTTTGACGGAGGAATAAAGTCTTATGTAAAGCATTTAAATAAAAACAAGGATACTATCGGCGGTGTTGTTTATATTGAAAAAGAAGTGAAAGAAGGTCTCGTAGAGATTGCTTTTCAGTATAACAGTTCTTTTCAGGAAACTATTTATACATTTGCAAACAATATTCATACGACAGATGGAGGGATGCATCTTACGGGCTTTAAAACTGCCTTAACGAGAACAATCAATTCTTATGCAAGGAGTAACGAGCTTTTGAAAGAAAAAGATTCAAATCTTATGGCGGATGATGTGCGTGAGGGCCTGACGGCCATTGTTTCTGTAAAATTGTCAGATCCACAGTTTGAAGGACAAACCAAAGCGAAACTTGG
>WJKQ01000116.1 GCA_014728975.1 Candidatus Peregrinibacteria bacterium
AGCGTGTTCGGCGTCTACAAAGCCGACACTTCCTCCGTTTTTTTGGGCCTCTGCAAGAATATGAAGACTCAATGTTGTTTTACCGGAACTTTCGGGGCCAAATATCTCTACTATTCTTCCTCTTGGAACGCCGCCTCCCAATGCAATATCAAGTGACAAAGCACCTGTAGAAATGGTTTCAAGTGGCGCGCGTTTTCCATTCCCCATTTTCATTATTGATCCTTTTCCAAAATTTTTCTCAATTTGAGAAATGGCTAATTCAATAGCCTTTTGTTTTTCATTTTTAGTAGTCATATATTTAAGGTTAATTTATAAGGCGACTCAAGTATAGGTGAGCATACGCTCACCGTCAAGACTTTTTTAATATACGAGATATCGCCCTTATATCACGCAAAAATAAAATTTCTATTAAAAAAGTTTAATAAAATATTAAAAAAATTAGGATTGTTTTGTTTTTTCCTTTTTTTCCTTCTTTTTCCCCTGCTTTTTCTCATCAAGTCTAAAAAAAGACCTTATACTCCTTTCTGTTCCAAAAGCAACATTTTTGGTGCCGCATTTTTTACATTTATAAACATATTTTCTGCCCACACGCTCGGTATCTACAATTTTTTCACAATCTTTACAGTAAAAAATAATTGAATCGCTGTCTTTTATTTTATTATCTATCATTGGTATTTATGTCATTTGTATTCTGAATATCATCCGTAAACTCATCGATCGAGTCCTGAACGGATACTTTTACTTTATCCGCCTCTTTTTTTACATTTTGTTCTTTTGGCTTTATATTTTGAGCCAATCTTTCTTCCTCAGAATTGAGATTGATCAATGGTTCCAGATTTCCTTCCTGTTCAAAACTTACATCACTTTTTTTAATAGACATTATTGCCCCAAGCATAATAAAACCTGAACCGATAAAAGTCAGATACATGCCGATCCCGACATTTTTATCGATTAAATTTATTCCGAATTTATGATGGAAAAAAACCGAAACCGAGAGAATCAGCATAAAAATAGATAAACCACTGTTAAGAATATGAAAATGGTTTTCTTTTAATGGAATTTTTGGAACAGGCTTATTAAGGAGTTTTAAAAAAATAATTCCAAAAGAGGAAATCGCAGCCAATAACACAATAACTCCCGCCAGATAAAGAGGGCCGGTTATACCGAGAAATATATCGCCAGTATTAAATTTATCAATGTCTTTGTACCATGGGAGAAAAACAGCAATCAATGTCAAGAACGAACCCCCGAGAATAAATTTCTTTGTAAAAGACAGATTTTTAAGTCTGATTTTGAATGAATTAGGCATGTTTATAAAGATTAATTCCTATCAACATAAGGATAACTCAAAAATAAATAATGTAAAGAGAAGGCAAATTTAAAAAAATATTCCAAAGTTCTCTGGACTCCGATAAATCCAACATTTACACTATCAAAGCCGAAATTCAGCGGATAAATATGAAAATCGCAATAGACATAAGAACAGCGGGGGGCGAAAAAGCTGGTAAAGGCTGGTACACTTTTCATATTGTACAAAATCTTATAAAACTCGATCATCAAAACCAATATATTCTTTATGCAAAAAACGGAATTCCGGGATTCGAACAATTCAAAAATTCAAAACAAAAAATAATTAAAGGAAGTGGATTTTTTTGGCATAAAAAAGTCGCAAGGGATGTTAAGAAAGAAAATATCGATATTTTCTTTGCTCCCGGCAGTTATATTATTCCGGCGATTCTTCCCGGATCCGTTAAAAAAATTATCGCGGTTCATGATCTTGTAACATTTTATTTTCCGGATACACACAATAAAAAAGCGGTTCTGATCGAAAGATTATACCTGAAAAAAGCGCTTAAAAAAGCGGATCGTATTCTTGCCTCGTCAAAAAACACCAAAAAAGATATCTTGGAAAAATTTAAGATTAATCCTGAAAAAATTAAAGTGATATACTGCGCCGCCGGCGAAAATTTCAAACCTCTAAAAAAAGATTCTTTAAAACCGGTTATTGAAAAAACAAACCTTCCCAAAAACTTTTTTCTTGCAGTGGGGACTCTTATACCGCGCAAAAATTATCCCAATCTTCTCAAAGCATTTGTTCAGATTCATGAAAAATTCCCGGATTACCATTTAATAATTGTTGGAAATAAAGGCTGGGACTATGATGAAATTTATAAAATTATTCAAAAAAATTACTTAAATAAATATGTTCATCTTTTAGGCTATCTTTCAGAAAAAAGCCTGATAAATCTTTATAATCTTGCAAAAGCGCTCGTTTTTCCGTCTTTTTATGAAGGCTTTGGAATTCCGCCCCTGGAAGCCATGAAATGCGGATGCCTGGTAATCGCTTCTTTTACATCTTCCATTCCGGAAGTTGTCGACGAGGCAGGAATACTTATTAATCCGGAAAATCCGACTGAAATTGCCGGAGCAATGGCTCAGTTGATCACGGACGAAGATCTTTGCGAAAAATTTAGAAATCTCGGTTTTATCCAATCAAAAAAATTCTCATGGGATTTATCTTCAGAAAGATTATTGGAAATTATCAACAGCATAAATTTGCCGGGCAGGACCGACTGATGTCATAATAAAAATCAATTAAATAAATCATGCGTCTAAAAAAATACGAAGAAAAAAAGAAAATTGAAAAGGTTGGAATTATTACCAAAAGATATAATGAACATTATAAACAACATATCCTCAAACTTGATAAATATTTAAAGGGAAAAAACAAAGAGGTTTATTATGACAACAACTGTTATAAATACTTTAAGGGGGGAAAGGGCTATAAAAAGTATGATCTGCTGAATAAAGTAGATCTTGCGGTGGTCTTGGGGGGCGACGGTACACTTTTAAAAACCGCAAGAAGAACTGTTAGAAAAATCACGTATATTCTTGGTGTAAATCTTGGAAGAGTAGGATTTTTAACTGAGTGCACGCCTGAAAAAATGTATAAAATTCTGGATAAAATTTTTAATGATAATTATTTTGTAGATAAAAGATCTCTACTTCGTATTACGATTTATAGAAATAATAAAAAACTCAATACCTACCTCGCGCTTAATGACGCGGTAATAAATCAGGGAGCTTTTGCAAGACTTATCAGAATGAATCTTGAAATAAACAACCGGAAAGTCGTGAGCTTTAAAGCCGACGGCATGATTGCAGCAACTCCGACAGGCTCGACAGCGCATTCGCTGTCGGCGGGAGGACCGATAGTCCATCCGTCTGTTGAAAGTCTGACAATTACTCCCATATGTCCAAGTTCACTTTCGATGAGACCTATTGTTTTGCCTGATAACCGCCAGCTTACAGTTTCAATCGCAACACAAAGACGCGACGAGACTGCAATAATCGGTCTTACGCTCGACGGACAGGATATGCTCGAACTCAAATACGATGATAAAATAAAAATACGAAGAAGCAAACGCTACCTCTATCTTGTCCGGACCTCAAATAAATATTATCGGATGCTGCGCGGCAAACTACACTGGGGGGAAATTAAATAATTATCCTTTTATCACTGCCTGTGCAGCCGCTAATCTGGCTATAGGAACTCGATAAGGACTGCAGGAAACATAATCCAGTCCAATTTTATGGCAGAATTTCACAGAATCCGGATCGCCGCCTTGTTCACCGCAAATCCCAATTTCCATATCAGTTTTTTCTTTTCTGGCGAGTTCAATACAAACCTTCATCAAATTACCAACGCCTTTTTCATCTATACCGGCCATCGGATCACGGTCCAAAATTCCCTTATCCAAATAATCCGGCAAAAACTTACCAATATCATCCCTCGAATATCCGTATGTCATCTGAGTCAGATCATTCGTTCCAAAAGAAAAAAAGTCCGCTTCCTTTGCGATTTCACCCGCTGTAAGACATGCCCTGGGCACCTCAATCATCGTTCCGATTTTATAATTAAAATTAACCTCTTCTCCATAATCATCGATGGTCTTTTGAATAATCTCTCTTAAATACGCAAGCTCTCTTTTTTCTCCAACAAGCGGCACTTCGATTTCTACGTTTACTTTTTTCCCATTTTTTACAACTTCCATGGCCGCCTCCGAAATTGCCTGGACCTGCATAATATAAATATCCGGAAAAGTAATTCCCAACCTGCAGCCACGGTGTCCAAGCATCGGATTAAGCTCATGAAGGTTTATTATAACATCCTTTAAATCATTTGCAGTTGTATTTAGTTCCTTTGCCAAAGCCTGAATCTGATCGTCATTTTCCGGTAAAAATTCATGGAGGGGAGGATCGAGAAGTCTGACAGTAACAGGCCTGCCGTTCATTACCCGGAAAATTTCCATAAAATCTTTTTTTTGGAATTTTTTCAGCTCTTCGCAAGGCTTTTGTCTCGCTTTTTCATCTTTTGAAAGAATCATTTTTCGAACCAGGGGAATTCTGTCATCCTGAAAAAACATATGTTCGGTTCTGCAGAGTCCGATTCCCTCGGCGCCAAAACCGATCGCGGTTTTACTGTCTTCGGGAGTATCGGCGTTAGTTCGAACTTTTAATAATCTGACTTCATCGGCCCAATCCATTATTTTTTTAAAATATCCTGTTACTGCGGGTTCCTGCATATCCAATTCCCCTAAAATCACTTCACCCGTACTTCCGTCAAGTGTGATTATATCGCCTTCCTGAATAACTTTATCGTTTATAAGAATTTTTTTGGCACTTATATTTACAATTAAATCTTTGCAACCGGCTACACAGCATTTACCCATACCTCTGCATACTACCGCCGCGTGACTGGTCATACCGCCGCGCGAAGTCAAAATACCCTGAGCGGCATTCATCCCGTGAATATCCTCGGGACTGGTCTCTTTCCGTACAAGTATCACTTTTTCATTTTTTTCCGAAGCCCCTTCCATAGCATCGTCAGCGGTAAAAACCACTTTTCCGACAGCCGCGCCCGGTGAAGCGGGAAGGCCTTTGGCCACAATATCCTTTTTGGCGGTTTTACTTATATACGGATGCAGTAATTGGTTTAATTGATCCGGATCAACTTTTAATAAAGCTTCTTCTTTTGTAAGCAAATTCTCTTCAACCATGTCACATGCGATTTTAAGCGCGGCTTGTGCCGTTCTTTTCCCGTTTCTGGTTTGCAGTAAATATAGTTTTCCTTTCTCAATTGTAAATTCGATATCCTGCATATCTTTATAATGTTCTTCAAGTTTATCCTTCACTTCAATAAGTTCGTCATAAACTTTTTTATTAATTGTCTCAAGTTCCTCGATAGGTAAGGGAGTGCGGATTCCTGCCACAACATCTTCACCTTGTGCGTTCATTAAAAATTCACCGTAAAATTTTTTCTCACCTGTGGAAGGATTTCTTGTGAACGCTACACCCGTACCGCTGTCTTTTCCCATATTCCCAAAAACCATGGCCTGGACATTTACCGCTGTGCCTTTTAAACCTGTGATATTGTGAATACGACGATAAGCCTTTGCTCTTTTATTGTTCCAGGAATTAAAAACAGCTTCGATCGATAATTTCAATTGCTCATAGGGACTTTCCGGAAATTTTTTTCCTGTTTCCTGTTTCACGATATTTTTAAAATCAATAACAAGTTCTTTTAGGTGATCGGCATTAAGCTCCGTATCTTCCATGAAATTATTTTCTTTTTTGATTTTCTCAATAGTACCTTCAAAAAGTTCGTGATCGACTCCCATGACAACATTTCCAAACATCTGAACAAAACGTCGATAAGCATCGTAAGTAAAACGTTCGTCTTTGGTTCGGGCAATTAATCCTTGTACAGTCTTATCATTTAAACCAAGGTTTAATACCGTGTCCATCATACCCGGCATTGACACTGCCGCTCCACTTCTGACAGAAACAAGCAGAGGATTATTTTCATCACCAAATTTTTTTATCATTTTGACTTCAAGCAGATTTAATTTTTCCTCTAATTGTTCCGCAAAACCTTCCGGATATTTATTATTTTCTGAAAAATAGTCACAAACGTCGGTGGTTATTGTAAAACCAAAAGGGACCGGAATACCTATTTTGGTCATTTCCGATAGATTTGCTCCTTTTCCTCCGAGAAGATCTTTCATATTTTTGTTTCCCTCGTCAAAAGAATAAATATACTTGCAGGAAGCGGTTTTATTTGAATTTTTTTCGGCTTTTACAATTGAAGAACTTGGAATCATCATATTCAACAAAGATTAAATATAGTCTGGAGTGAAGTATATGTAAGAGTTGTAATAATTACAAGATGACGTCTAACTTAAAATTCACCTTTTTCTCTGATCTTTATTTCCAAATGAATCAAAGCTGTTATAAAAGCTGCTTCACGTAAAGTACAATTATATTTTTCCGAATTTAATTTAACTTCCTGCCAGGCAACAACCATTTTTTGTTCGAGCTGTTCATTTACTTGCTCCAGAGGCCAATATTCACCGCTTTTATTTTGGAGCATTTCAAAATAACTTACTGTTACGCCTCCGGCATTGGCAAGAATATCAGGAATTACAGTCACTCCTTTTTTGGCAAGAATTTCATCCGCTTCAGGAGTTACAGGTCCATTCGCCAATTCCAGTACAACATTGGCTTGGATTCTCTCGGCATTTTCGGAAGTAATTTGATTTTCCAGTGCCGCTAAGATTAAAACATCACATTTCTGTTCAAGAAATTCTTCACTTGTTACTTCCCGACAAACAGCTCCCTTTATATCATGTATTTTCTCGATATGAACACCGCATTTTTTAACTGTTTTCTTTTCGGCTTTACATTTCAATAATTCATCCGGATTAATTCCCTGCTCATAAAAAAGACCACCTTGTGAATCAAAAACTCCAATCAGCCGGTAACCATCTTTTACCAACAATTTTGCCGCCACGCTGCCGGCGTTGCCAAATCCCTGAATAACAACTTTAAAATCTTTGGGGTTTAGATTATTTTCCCTTACAAATTCACTTAAAATATAATACCCGCCCTGGGCGGTTGCTGTATCTCTTCCTTTACTGCCTCCTTTTTTAAGAGGTTTACCGGTTACGACTCCCGGAGTTTCTTTTTCTGCGATTTTTGAATATTCGTCCGCGATCCATTCCATAATCTGAGGATTGGTATTTACGTCCGGAGCAGGAACATCAGTCTCAGGTCCGATTACAGGTGAAATAAGTTCTGTGTACTTTCTGGTCAATCTTTCTAGTTCGTTTTCAGATAATATTTTTGGATTAACAATTATTCCGCCCTTTCCCCCTCCCAGCGGCAGTCCCAAAACGGCACATTTTAAAGTCATCCACGCGGAAAGCGCTTTTACTTCTTCAATATCAACCTGTTCATGGTAACGAATTCCTCCTTTATACGGACCAAGGTAATTATTGTGCTGAACTCTGAATCCATTAAAAATACGTAAGCTTCCGTTATCCATCCTGACAGGAACACTAACCTGAATTTTTCTTTGCGGATGAGAAAGAACTTCTTTTATTTCCTGATCCAGATTCATAAGTTTTGAAGCTTTTTCAATCTGCTTCAATGTATTTTCAAATAAAGACATAATTATTTTTTGTTAGTGTCTACATGAATAAATCCAGAAAATTTATATCGGGCAGATCCAAAGAAAAGAAAAAAACAAGCATTTGGCCTACAAAACCGCTAAAAAGCGGAACCGTCAAATTATCGTCTATTTTATTTGTTAAAACTTCAGTAAAAGTGGCGATAAAAGCCATAGGCGCAACTATGGAAATAAAACCGGATAAGAGCAGCAAACCTGTAATAAGATTTGCCGCCAATCCTGCAAACGTACCGATATATGTTTTATTTTTATAAAGTTTGGCTTTTCCAAAAGCTCTTCCGATCAAAGCGGAAAAAAGATCACCGAATACAGTCATAAAAAGCGCCAGAACAGCTATCCAATAATCAAACGCCGCAAAACAAATAATACAGGCTATTACAAGAAATATTGACCCGGATAAATTATATTTTTCATGCTCCCTAAAAAATCTGTCAAAAATCTCTGCAAACTTTGGTTTGTGCTCAATGCGAATATATTCAATCTCAAGAAAAAGAAGCAAAAGTCCAGTAATCGTAAGGATGGCGATTCTATCGGAAAAATAAGTCAAAGCAAGCGTATAACCTACAACAATTAATAAACTTGAAAGATGAAAAGTTTTTCTTACTATTTCACTGAAAAATGAGCGTCCCATTAATAAAATCCGTTATTTCCAGAACTTATACCACTTTTTCTGGGGACTTTTAAGTAAATTGAGTTGATTTTCCAGAACAAATATCTTCTCCTGCAAAGTATTTACAAGCCTGAGAAAATTTTGTCGTTCCTCCGCGTGCTGGTTCATCATTTTCTCTAGCGTTTTTGTAAAATTTTTAAAATCGTCGGCGGTAATATGAATATTTTTGGAACTTACTTTATTGCTTTTTATTTTTGGATTTTTAATTTCTCCTTTTGGACCGGGATTCATTTTAATTTTATACAGTTCGCATAAAGATTC
>WJKQ01000117.1 GCA_014728975.1 Candidatus Peregrinibacteria bacterium
GAAGTACCGCTAAACATGCTGCACGCCGAAGAAATTCTCGAAGAAAAATTCCTGCCTTTAAGATACTGCGCCTTTTCAACCTGTTTCCGGAGAGAAGCAGGCTCATACGGAAAAGACACAACCGGAATAATCCGCGTCCATCAATTCGACAAAGTTGAAATGTTTTCATTCTGCCACCCTGACAAGTCCGAAGAAGAACACGAACTCCTCCTTGAAATTGAAGAAGAAATTATGCAGGAACTTGAATTTCATTACCGCGTTGTAAATGTATGCGGAGGCGACCTCGGAGCTCCAGCGGCAAAAAAATACGATATTGAAGTCTGGATCCCGACTCAAAATCGCTTCCGCGAACTAACCTCCTGTTCAAACTGCACCGACTTCCAGGCCCGCCGCTCACGCATCCGCTACAAAACCGAAAAAGAAGAAAACAAATACCTCCACACCCTAAACGGCACCGCCATCGCCATCCCCAGAACACTAGTCGCGATCATCGAAAACAACCAGCAAAAAGACGGATCAGTTTTAATCCCGGAAATCCTCCAGCCTTATCTCGGAGGCAGAACCGAAATCAAAAGAAAATAACTTCCAACAATCCTCTTATTGCTCCCCCACCCCTTTTATGGTAAAATATATAAAGAATTAAAAACAAAAACATGCTGCTTCTTTGGACAGAATCTTTAAGAGGTTACGGATTAAACCGCGTTTTCGAACTTGCGAAAAAGGCCGGTTACGACGGCGTAGACTTAAGCGTAAATTTCGGACAGTTCGACACTTATAATGCCGAATACCTGAAAAAACTTTCAAAAGAATACGAACTGCCCATACATGCAATATCAGCACCTGTACAAATCGCGTCAAGCAGAATCAAAGATCTGGTGAATCTTACAAAAGAGGTAAAAGCCAAAGTATTAATACTCCAGCCTCCGAAACTTCTCGAATTTAAACTTGCAAGCTGGTTAAGAAAAGAAATCCCCAAGTTGAGAGAAAAAGAGTTTATTTCGATCGCACTGGAAAATGCCCCGGCGGGAACTTTTCTGGGATTCATTCCCGAATACGCAATGGCAAATACGCAGGAAATGAAAAAATTTAAACATATTTCACTGGACACTGCCAGAATAGGTGAAAAAAGACAGGATTTGATGCGCGCCTACGCGGCATTCAAAAAATACCTCGTACATGTACATCTTTCAAATGTATACAAAGGTAAAAAATACGCGCCTCCGAAAGAAGGAATAATGCCTCTGGAAAGTTTTCTCACAAAACTGAAACAGGACAAATATCCCGGAGCACTTTCCATGAAAATTCTCCCAAAATACCTTCACGCCGGAGAAGATGAAAAAGTCGTGGATGAATTAAAAGATATAAAAAAATACTACGAAAAATATTATAAAAATGTGGAAGCTCCCAAAAAAGAGGAAGAAGAAAAAAATGAAGAAAAATAAAAAATAATTTTACCTTGACTTTCAAACCCTTCTACGTAGAATAAGAAGGCTATCAAAAAACTTCGGATGAGTTAAGGAATGATAGTTATGCCAAAACGGCACCCACAATCTGTTCCTTGACCTTTTTTCAATATGCCTAAAGCAAAAAAAACCACCAAAAAATCTCCAAAAAAAAGAACACGCACTAAAGCAAAACAGACCCTGGTAAGGCCTTCTGAGATTCCTATTCAAAGAGGAAATATTCCGACGAAAAGTAAAAGAAAATATTTCACAAAAAGATTGGACATAGACGTACCAATTCCAAATCTGATAGAAATTCAACTGGATTCTTACAACTGGTTTTTGGATGAAGGAATACGTGATCTTCTTGATGAAATTTCACCCATACAGGATTTTTCGGGGAAAAAACTGGAACTGCACCTCCTTGAACATTCCCTTGGAGAAATAAAATACAAAGCGGAAGAGGCAAGAAATAAAAACCTTACATATGAAGTTCCATTAAAAGTCCACGTTCAATTAATCAATAAAGAAACAGGAGAAATTAAGGAACAGGACGTATTCCTGGGAAATGTACCTTTAATGACTAACCGTGGAACATTTATAATAAATGGAATTGAAAGAGTGGTTGTAAGTCAGATTGTAAGATCACCGGGCGTATTTTTCTCAAAAAATCCCGCCGCTCCCGGAAAATATGGAGCAAAAATCATCCCAAAAAGAGGAGCCTGGCTGGAAATTGAAACGGACAAAAAAGGAATAATCACAGTAAAAATCGACAGAAAAAGAAAGATTCCGATCACCTCCCTGCTAAGAGTCTTTGGCCATGAATCAGATAAAGAAATTCTCGATCTATTTAAAGACGTCATAGTTGATATCGAACATGATTATATATTAAACACACTTGAAAAAGATCCGGCCAAAACCCTCGACGAAGCTTTTCAAAATGTTTATAGAAAAATTCGTCCGGGAGATCTCGCCACTCCGGAAAATGCAAAAGCACTCATAAATTCCATGTTTTTTGATTACAGAAAATACGACATGGGACCGGTGGCAAGATATAAACTAAACAAGAGATTCAATTTAAAAACTCCAAACACAAAAAAATACCATACATTTCAGATAAAAGATTTCATTCATATACTAAAACATTTGATCAGACTCAATAACGGCGAATTTGAAGCCGACGACATAGACCATCTTGCAAACAGAAGAATCCGCGCGGTCGGTGAACTGGTTCAAAATAAATTTAGAGTCGGACTTTTAAGAACAGACAGAATAGCCAAAGACAGAATGACGGTTATGGATCTGGAAACAGTAACCCCGACTCAACTGATAAATTCAAGACCGATAACCGCAGCTCTCCGGGAATTCTTTGCCAGCTCCCAGCTTTCACAATTTATGGATCAGACAAATCCTCTTTCCGAACTGGAACATAAAAGGAGACTGTCGGCTATGGGTCCGGGCGGACTTTCAAGAGAAAGAGCGTCTTTCGATGTCAGAGATGTACATCAATCCCATTATGGAAGAATCTGCCCGATAGCAACACCAGAAGGACCAAATATCGGACTGGTTGTTCATCTGGCAACATACGCAAAAATAAACGAATACGGATTTATTGAAACTCCTTTCAGAGAAGTTGCCAATACCGTAAAAAACAAGCAAAAAAATCTGATTGGAAGAATTGTACGCGAAACAATAGAAAACAGAGGAAAAACAATAATAAAAGCCGGTCAAAAAATAAATGAGAATACCGCAAAAAAAATCTCAAAACTTAAAACTGATGAGATCAAAGTAAGACCCTACATTACAGACAAAATAAATTATTACGACGCAGAGGAAGAGGAAAAATTTTTAATTGCACAAGCAAACTCAGAACTCGATGAAATTGGGCAATTTGAAAATACAAGAGTTTCAGCAAGAAGAAGCGGCGAACCGATATTGGCACACATAAACGACGTTACACATATCGATGTTTCTCCAAAACAAATTGTTTCAGTCACAACCGCCCTTATCCCCTTCCTTGAACACGATGATAATACCCGCGCATCAATGGGATCAAACATGCAGAGACAGGCGGTTTCACTAATATCGCCGGAAGCTCCCGTCGTAGGCACAGGTATTGAAGAAATAGCCGCAAAAAGCTCGGGACAGGTAATACTTGCTGAAATGGACGGAACAGTATCCTACGTGGAAGCAAACACTGTTACTGTTGTTTA
>WJKQ01000118.1 GCA_014728975.1 Candidatus Peregrinibacteria bacterium
ATAAGTAATAATGTAAACGACTGTGTTTGGTTGAAATAAGATTGACATTTGTTCACCAAGGCTCTGAAGCCAGGGAGATTGTGCGTTTGTAAAAAATTGTCCAAGAATCCCGGGGAAACTGATTAAGGCTACTGCAAATATTATTGGGATCATTCCCGCCTGGTTTATTCTTACGGGTAAAAATGCCTGATCGCTTCCCGACCTTACCCCCCGGCCGGCATATGTGATGGGAATGCGGCGCTGGGCTTCATTTACAAGAATCACGATTGTTATAAGGATTATTGTAATCAATACGACCGTTACAAACGGAATCAATTTGCTTTCGTCTCCCTGTGCCAAAAACAGCCCTTGTCCAATCATTTGAGGCACTCGCGAAATTATACTCGCGAAGATGATTAGTGAAATTCCGTTTCCGATTCCTTTTTCGGTTATTTGTTCACCGAGCCATACAAGTAAGACTGTTCCTGTCGAAATTGTAAGCATAATCGGAAGTACTATACTGGGGTCTTTTACGTTGCTTATAATTGGTATATTAGCCTGGGAATTCAATAGTACTATCATTCCGTAGGACTGAAGGAATGCCAGCGGAAAGGTAAGCCATCTTGTGTATGTATTGATTTTTCTTCTTCCGCTTTCGCCCTCTTTTGAGAGATTTTCAAGTTTGGGTACTATTACTGTTAGAAGCTGCATTATAATTGATGCGTTGATGTATGGAGAAATTCCCATCAAAACTATAGAGAAGTTTTCCGTGCTTCCGCCGGTGAGCAGACTGAACATTTCCAAAAGTTCATTTCTTGATGTTAAAGCCTGAAGCGCTTCTATATTTGCTCCCGGGACGGTAATGTGTGCAAGAAATCTATATAAAACAAGTATGGCTATTACAAACAGGATCCTTTTTCTTAGGTCCTTCGAGTTCCATATTTGCTTTAAATATTCAAACATTATTTTTCTTCTTTAGGTTGATTTTTGGGGGCTTCCTTGGTTTGTTTTGGTAATTCGACTTTTCCTTTTTGGGATTCTAAATCTTTTATAGCCTGTTTCGAGGCTTTGTCGACAGTGATGGTTATTTTTTTTTCCAGCTTGCCTTTGCCGGACAAAAGTTTTACCGGTTGATTTTTTTTGGATGTAATTTTCTTCGAAAGAAGGTCCTCTTTGGTAATATTTGAGTTTTCATCAAAAACATTGAGTTGGCCGGTATTGACAATCTGGTATTTTATTCGATTTGGGTTTTTAAATCCTTTAAGTTTTGGCATTCTTCTGAGAAAGGGAGTTTGTCCGCCTTCAAAACCCGGTCTTCTTTTTCCTCCTGTCCGGGCTTTTTGGCCTTTCATCCCTCTACAGCTGTATGTTCCGTGTCCGGAGCCGTTTCCACGACCGACTCTTTTTCTGCTTTTTTTGGCTGTTTTACTTTTTAATTCTGATAAAGTCATGATTTATTAATTTAGCTTGGTTTATTTTCTGCGGTTTTTTGAGTCTTTTCTTTTTTTTCTGTAATCTTTTCTTTCCGGGCGGTCTTTTTCTCTGTTTTCTTTTGTTCTACGGTCTTTTTTTCTGCGGCGGCTTTTGCTTTCTTTTCCATTCTTGGCGTAGTTCTAAGTCTTTTTAAAGCTTCGAATGTTGCTTTGGTGTTATTAACTTTATTTGTTGTGCCGAAGGATTTGCTCAAAATATCTTTAACTCCCGCCAGTTCCACTATTTTACGAATACTTCCACCGGCAATAATACCCGTACCTGGAGCTGCGGGAAGAAGCAGAATGTTTGATGATTTCAGATCTATTTTTATGTCGTGCGGAATAGTTGAACCGTCGAGTGGTACTTTTATAAGATTTTTTTTGGCTTTAGATATAGCTTTTTGTATTGCTCCTGTAACTTCGTGAGATTTTCCGATTCCTATTCCCACTTTTCCTTTTCTGTTGCCTATTCCAACAATTGCGCGGAATCTTAATCTTCTTCCTCCTTTTACTACTTTTGTCACACGATCAATTTGTATTACCTGTTCATCAAATTCTTTTGGTTCTCTTGTGTGATGTCTTCCTTTTTTTGGCGGTCTTTTTGGCATAATTTATTATTAGAATTTTAATCCACCTTCACGAGCGCCTTCGGCGACTGCTTTTACGCGTCCGTGATATTTATATCCGTTTCTGTCAAAAACTATTTCGGCTATCTTTTTTTCTTGAGCCTTTTTAGCTATATCAGTACCGATCTTTTTTGCTTTATCAATTTTTGAACTTTTTTCTTTACTTTTAATATCTGAAGTTGCTGCTATAACTACATTGTTTTCATCGTCTATAAGCTGAGAATAGGTATATATCAGGCTTCTGTATACAACCAATCGGGGCCTATTTTTTGTGCCTTTAATCTTGCTTCTTATTTTGTTGTGCCTTTTTTTTCTTAATGATGTTTTTCTTGTCGGCATATTAAGTTTAATTATATTTTAGGTCCCGGCAGCTGTTCCTGTCGTTCCGGCTCCGGCCGCGGCTTTTCCGGCTTTTCTCGTTATGGTTTCGTCGATATATTTTATACCTTTGCCTTTGTATGGTTCGGGTTCTTTAAATGATCTGATTTTTGCGGATATTTCGCCCACGACCTGTTTATCTATTCCTTTTACGGTGATTATATTCTTTTTTTCTTTATCCATTTCAAATTCTATTTCTTCGGGAGCTGTAAACTCGATGGGATTTGAATATCCAAGATTTAAAGTTATTTTATTTTTACTTGTCTGGGCTCTGTATCCCACTCCCACTATTTCCAGCTTTTTTTCAAAACCTTTTGTTGTTCCTTCTATCATGTTTGCAAGGATACTTCTTGTAAGACCGTGAAGTGCTTTGCTTTCTTTTTTTTCATTTCACCTGGTCACAATAATTTCGTTATCTTTGACTTCGATTTTGATTTTTGGATTTATCTTCTTTGTCAGTTCACCTTTTGGTCCTTTTACTGTCACAGTTGAATTCACAATTTCTACTGTAACTCCTGAGGGGATGCTGATTGGCTGTTTTCCTATTCGTGACATTATAATCGGTTAATAAATTTCGCAGATAATTTCTCCTCCTATATTTTGTTTCTTAGCTTCGGAATTGGTCATTATTCCTTTTGATGTGGAAATTATTGATATTCCCAGTCCGCTTTTAATTTCTTTGATGTCATTGTTTTTAACATAGATTCTTTGTCCGGGGGAACTTATCCTTTTTAAAGTCATATCTGACCGTTCTTCTATTAATTTGATTTCAAGGGTTCTTAGATTCTTTTCTTCCTTTACTTTATAGTCTTCGATAAATCCTTTATCTTTCATCACTTTCACAATGCCTTCCTTTGCTTTTGAGTAGGGGATAATTGCTTTTTCGTGATGTGCTTTTGAAGCATTTCTTATTCTGGTTAGTAAGTCTGCAATTGGATCTGTGTTCATGGTTAGTTTGATTGATTAATTTTTACCAGGATGATTTTTTTACTCCCATAACCTTTCCTTCGCGTGCCAGTTCTCTGAAACAAATTCTGCAAATTCCGAATTTTCTCATATATCCTTTAACTCGTCCGCATATTTTGCATCTGTTGTAGACGCGTGTGGGGCGGGTTAGTTCTTTGCCTGCGGCATGTTCTTTTGCTGCTCTTTCTTTTCTTTTTCTACATTTTACAATTAATGATTTTTTTGCCATTGAAAATTTATGGTTATTTTTTCTTAAAGGGGAAGCCCATCGCTTTTAATAATTCAAATCCCGTTTCATCGTTCTCGGTGTTGGTTGTTATATTGACCTGAACTCCATGTAGTTTTATTACGTCGTCGGGGCTGATTTCCGGGAATACCGTGTGTTCTTTGAAGCCTACATTATAGTTACCTTTTCCGTCGAACGATTTTTTAGGTAGGCCTCTAAAATCCCTTACACGTGGGAAAACTATATTTATTAATTTGCCAAGAAAATCGTACATTCTTTTTCCTCTTAAGGTCACGGTTACTCCTATTTCGTCTCCTTCTCTTATTTTAAAGTTTGAAATTGCTTTTTTTGCTTTGGTTATAATCGGTTTTTGTCCGCTTATTTTTATAATATTGTCAATTACGTTTGAATAATCTTTATTTTGTGCTTTTACATAGGAACCCATTCCGACGTTAATTTTTACTTTTGTTATCTTTGGTATTCCCATTAAGTTTTTAATATTCAAATTTTTTTGCAGTTCGGGTGCAATTTCTTTTTTAAATCTTGTTTGTAGGTCTTTAGGTTTTGCCATTTTCGGCTGTCAGTTATTTTTTACTTTTCTTTTCTTTATCGAGACTTTCTTTACATTTTTTGCATATTCTCTGCTTTTTTCCGTTTTCCAGTTTTTTATATCCCACTCTGGCGGGGTTTCCGCAATTCGGACAGATGATTTTTACGTTTGATGCGTCTATAGG
>WJKQ01000119.1 GCA_014728975.1 Candidatus Peregrinibacteria bacterium
CTTAATATACTGATAGAAAAAGGGATTTTTCCTGATCGATCTTTGAAATAATTTTCTAAAATTTTCTTGATGGATTCTTTTAGTTTGTTTTCCTGGATTGATAGAAGTCTATCGGAAATTTCGATTATTTTTATTGTTCCACCCAGACGATTTTGTAAATTTCCGGCTTCTTCAACTGAAAGATTTGTAAGTTTAAATATTGCAGTATCATAGTTTAATTCTGCAAGAGATTTTTCCCCGAGTACGGCGATCAATTCCGCAAAGCAGAGGTGTTTTTTTCTTCCCAGTTCAAAAGCGTATAAATTCATAAATTAATATTATGTTATATCAAGTTCGTAAAATATCAATGGAGCAATGGTTTTTGATGATTGCTTTTATATTGAGTCTGATACTTTTTTTCCTGTTTGGGTATGCAGTTTTCAGATATTGGCAGGTTGAGGTTTGCAAAAGCCCGATGGAAACAGGTGATTTTTCAGTAAAAACCTGACTGTTATTTTAAAATTGTTGGAAAAAAACTTTATTTGTAAATAAAAAAAATTTCTTTGCAAGAGTTCATTTAAAAATGTGATTGAGTTTCAGGCTTTCTGAATGTATCTTGCTTTTACAATTAACCAAAAAATTATGTCAATGTCGTTGAATAAAGTTCAGCTGATTGGAAATTTGACCCGTGATCCTGAAATGAGGCAGATTCCGGGAGGACAGGTGGTTACCACGTTCGGAATGGCTACAAATTTGGTCTGGACCGATCAGAGTGGCGAAAGGCAAAGTAAAGCTGAATTTCATAATATCGTTGCCTGGAGAAAGCTGGGGGAAATTTGCGGACAGTATTTAAAGAAAGGAGGTAAGGTTTATATTGAAGGGCGTCTTCAGACCCGCGACTGGGAAGGGGAGGACGGTGTTAAGAGATACAGGACCGAGATAGTCGCTGATAATATGATTATGTTGGATAAAAAAGGCGATAATCCGGGCGGCGGAATGGACACAAGCATGGAAAGAGAAGCCGGAGGGATTGAAGATTCTTCTTCAGACGATAGTTTTTCAGAAGATGCCAAAGAGCCGGCTTCTAAGAAAACTGCCGGAAAAAATACTAAAAATTCAGAGGAGGAGGATGTAAAGATTGATGATTTACCATTTTAGAAATAAGGGACGTCCTATCGAATTTCACATGATAGACCCGTAACGAATGAGGGTGTGAATCAGAGGTGGACCAGGACGTCCCAACACATCGCTCTTTTTGAGTGGGCTCTTGTTAGCTCCAATAAATTGGACTCAAGTGCATTCCACCAAAGAGCGGTTTGCAGAGAGATGCCCAACTTTATACTCCTGCAATGTCTGCTGAAAGCAGATGCCTCCCTACCGTTCTTTGGTGATTTGTTTTAAAACGGTGCTCACCTCCGTTCTTTTTGATTTTTGTTTTTGGTGCGTTCCCAGGAGTGAACCAGGGGAAACAGCAATATTTTTGTTGAGTTTGTTTTTGTTTTTTAATCCCTCGCAAACAATGTTAGTAAGGAGGGACCTTAACGGTGGCAGAGTTGGGCTGCCATCGAAAAGTAGGGAGTGGCGGCAGAGAGTTTTTTACGCGCTTCTCTGCCATCATTCCCTGCTTTTCACCGTTAAGAAAAGTTTATTGGTAGGGAAGTTTTCAAGGAACGAGATATAATTAACTGAAATGAATTAAGTTATTATAGCATTTTTTATAAGTATTTTCAACTGTCGTAAAACAGTGTTTTTTTGTATAATTCCAAAGAAATCTTGTGTTTTTTTTATATGTCGTCAAAAGGAGAAAAGTATTTTGGTAAGCTGTTTTTGATAGTAGGTCCTTCGGGCTCCGGTAAAGGAACCGTTATAAACAGATTCAAAAAAAAATATCCCGGATTTGTTTATCCCGTTTCCTATACAACAAGAAAGCCAAGGAAAAATGAAGTTGATGGTGAGGTTTATCATTTTGTTTCAAAAGAAAAGTTTAAGGAAATGATTAGAAATGACGAGCTCCTTGAATATGCAATAGTACATTCTGATAATTATTACGGTACTTCAAAAAAAGGAATTTTGGAGCCTTTAATAAAGGGTGCTGTTGTAATGAGGGAGGTTGATATTCAGGGGTTTCATTCTATAAAGGATCTTATTCCAAATGAAAATTTGGTGTCTATCTTTGTAAAAGTCAGTGGTCTTGATGATTTAAAAAGGAGAATACTTAAACGCGGTAAAATGACAGAAGAAGAATTGGATCAGCGTATGAAAAGTGCTCTTGAAGAGATTGTTCAGGCGGATCAATGCGATTATCAGGTTGAAAATAAATGGAATAAAATCGATGAATGCGTAAGAAATATTGAAGAAATTGTCTTGAAGGAAATAGAGGATTTATATTAAAGTTAATGTCTGATCGATGGGGTGTGGCCAAGTGGTAAGGCAACGGGTTCTGGTCCCGTGATTCGGGGGTTCGAATCCCTCCACCCCAACCATTCAGAAAACCGCGATTTTTTCGTTGCGAAATCGCAAATTTCTACTTTGGCCGAACTTCTTGATAGAAGACCAGCCAGCTATGATTACTTTTATTTAGAGCTGAATGTTTCGTGTGGGATTATTGTTTCCGGGCTTTTGTTTATTGCGTTTATGCGGGCTTTTTCAATTAAACTTGCGTGCCTGAAGGGATTGGGGAGGCTTCTTAAAATCTTGATACCTTTGATCATCGGGCCTTCAAGTTTTAATGTTCCAAATTTAAAAATTCTTCCAAAAATACCTTGTGCGACTTTAACGGAACGTATTGTGGCCATATCAATATTGTCAGTTCTTCTGAAGATTATTCCGCTGTTCAAGGAAACCTCTTCGGGGGAAATAATGAAATATCGATAATACCAGCTTAGGAAAAAATAAAATAAAAATATTATATTTATTATTATGAAAAATATGAGAAAATATAGAGCAAAATCAAATTCCAGCTGAACCTGTCCGCTCGGTGATGTTAAAATTTTTAGAATAAATCTTAATAAAGCCAAGAATATTTCTAAAATAAGGATTTTTACAATCAGAGGAACTATACTCATACGTACTTTATAGCTTTTTTCGAATGTAAAATTTCCCTCTTTTTCCATTTGTTCTATTTTTTAGTGGATTTCATTTGAATATAATTATACATATTTCTTTTTGACATTATAATTTTATTTTGGTAGCTTGTTTTAAAGTAAATTGACAAAATAATTCTAGGAAAAATAATCTATCAGTTCAAGTAAATTATTTAACCCAAGTACTATGAATGATGTAGTAAAAGCTTTCGTTGACAAGGTTGAGGCTAAATTTGGAAAAGCTATAGCCGAGTTAAAGGAAAAAAATGCGGATGTAAGGATTGAAGCGGAGAAAGTGGATTTGAAAAATATGATCGATGAAATTAAAGAAAAAGGGTATGAAGCGAGTGAAGAAACGAGAGAAAAATTACAAGAAAAATGGGATGAATTTGAAGCGAAATACAATGAATTATCCGGATAATCAGTAATACCTGGCTTAATTTCAAAATATTATGTCTGGAAAAAATAAGTTTTTGCTTATTGTTTCTATAGTAGTTCTTGTTTTATTTGTTGCATTTTTTGCAAGTGGTTTTTTTGGTAAGGAAAAAAGCGGCATCAACCAAATAGGGGGGATGGAGATTGCCTATGATAAGGCTGAATATGAGAAAAGTTCTATACAGGAACAGGCTCCAATGACAGAATCTCCCAGAACTTTTGCAGTTGATGAAGAGAGTTTTGTGGAGAATGCCGAAGATAGATTGATTATTAGAACCGGCGAACTTTCTTTAATTGTTAATGATGTTCGTGATGCCGTTGATATTATTTCCGGTTACGCGGTGAAAAATGAAGGTTTTGTTGTCGGTAGTAATATAAAAAAAGAAGACTTGGAGCTGACAGGCTGGATCACTGTTAGGATTCCTGTTGAATTATTTGAAGAAAGTATGGAGGAATTTAAAAAATTAGGCGAAGTCGAAAGTGAAAGAACCCGGGGACAGGATATTACAGAAGAGTATATTGATCTGGAGGCACGTTTAAACAATTTAAGGTCTACCGAAGAACAATTTTTGAAAATTATGGATAAAGCAGAGGAAATTGAGGATGTGTTAGCTGTCCAAAAAGAGCTTACATGGGTGCGTGAGGAAATAGAAAGGATCGAAGGGCGTCTGAAATATCTTCAGCAAAGTGCTGCTTTATCAACTTTGACTGTTTATCTTTCAACGGACCCAAGTACTTTGCCTGTAATCGATGATGATGAAAAATGGAAACCCCTTGCAGTATTTAAAAATGCATTAAGGTCGCTTCTTGAATTCGGAAAGGGGATTGTTAATGTTTTAATATGGATCGGCGTTTACATTCCGGTAATTGCTGTAGTGGTTTTGATTGTTTGGGGAATCCGACGTGGATTAAATAGGCATAAAAAGAACAGAAAGAAGCATAAAAAGTAACTTTCTTGTGGTTTTTGTTAAAGACTAAGGAATTAGTCTCTTTATCGTTCTTGGGAAGGGGATTGTTTCGCGAATGTGTTTGCGGCCGCAGATCCAGGCGGTTAATCTTTCCATACCGATTCCAAAGCCGCTATGTGGAACCGAGCCGTATTTTCTTAGATCAAGATACCAGTCAAAAATACCTTCAGGGAGTTTATTTTCCTTTATCCTTTTTGATAATTTATCGTAATCATCTTCACGTTCGGATCCTCCAATTATTTCACCATAGCCTTCTGGCGCTAAGAGGTCTGCGCAAAGCGCGAGATTTTCATTTTCGGGATCGCGCTTCATGTAAAACGCTTTTACTTCAGCCGGATATTTTTCAACAAAAATCGGTTTGTCGTATTTTTTTGTGAGAATTGTTTCGTCATCACCTCCAAGATCGTGATTTTCCTGAATATCGGAACCCATTTCCCTTAATTCTTTGACCACTTCTGCGTGAGTTTTTTTAAGGAACGGAGATTCTATTTTTTTTAAAGGCTCTATGTCGCGTTCGAGAGTTTTAAGTTCTTTTTTATTTTCTTTTAGGATCTTTTTTACGATGGAGACTATTAGTTCCTCCTGAATTTTAAGGTTTTCGTCATGTTCTACAAATGCCGCCTCTGCGTCCATCATCCAGAATTCGGTAAGATGTCTTCTGGTTTTTGATTTTTCGGCCCTGAAGACCGGACCAAAGTCAAAGCATCTTCCCACTGAAAATATTGCGGCTTCAAGATATAATTGTCCTGACTGGGAAAGATAGGCACTGCCTTCTTCGAAATATTTTAATTCAAATAGATCTGTTGTTCCTTCACAGGCATTTGGAGTGAGGATCGGTGAATCGATTTTTATGAAACCTTTTTTATTAAGATATTCGTAAATACCATTTATGATTGTGTTTCTGATTACCTGAATTGCTCTTTGTGTTGGTGAACGTAGCCAGAGGTGTCTGTTATCGAGAAGAAATGAAGTTCCGTGTTCTTTTTTGGAAATGGGGTATTCTTCATTAACAATCTGGATAATTTTAATTTCTTTTGTCTGGATCTCGAAAACATCTTCGTGCCTGGGATGTTTTGTTACTTTTCCGATTAATTCCAGTGAAGATTCCATAGTAAGCTTGTCAGCGGTTTGAAATGTATCGGAACTAACATCATTTTGAGATACTATTGCCTGTACTATTCCGGTCCCGTCACGAAGCTGTAAAAAGAAAAGTTTTCCACTTCCGCGTTTGTTATACATCCAGCCTTTTATTTTGACTTCTTTGTCGACATTGTCTTTTAGATTTTTTATGAAAACCGTTTCCGGCATTTAGATCGATTGGTTAAGTGGTTCTAATATTAGCACTGTAACGAGTGTTTATTAAGAGAATTTTATCTTGAAAAGCTTATTGGGAAAATGTAGAACTTGTATGTGAGAACTATTGTTATTCAAACAGAAAGAGCAAAGCAGGTTGTTGATATTACAGATAATGTAAATCAAAAGATTTCTGAGGCATCTTTTGAAAAAGGGATTTGTCATTTGTTCTTGACGCATACGACCGGAGCTTTGTCAGTTGCTGATCTGGATCCGGGTACGGATCTTGATATGCTGGATGCTTTTGAGGAAATGATCCCAAAGTTAAATTATCGTCATCCACATGATCCTTCTCATGTTTCTGATCATATTTTGTCTGCTCTTATTGGGCCGGATGTAGTTTTGCATGTAGAAAAAGGGAAGTTGGTGCTTGGGACGTGGCAGAGTGTTGTTCTTTTTGAATTTAGCGGGCCGAGGGAGAGAATGGTATTGGTAAATTTCAGCCATAGATTTTAAATTGTTTTGATAATGTTTCTCCTATTTTAAATAAAAAGGATCCTGGATCTCGTGGCTGGGAATGGAGGGAGGAAATTTATAGTGAAGTGAAAGGAGAGGTTTTGAAGAAAAATACCCGATGATGTAAAGGGGCGTTGATGGTAATATTTGTGATAAGGTATTAATTTGTGAAGTTACCGTTAGTCTCTATAAAATTTTGCCGCGTGAACTGGACTTTTATAGAAAATATGAAAGAAGTATATTGACAGATTTTGGGGATAAATTGTGAATCGTTCCCGGGGAGTGAAATTTTCTTAAAATATTTCTAAAATTTCTGTAGAATTTTGCTTGTGATAAAGGGCTGTAAAC
>WJKQ01000120.1 GCA_014728975.1 Candidatus Peregrinibacteria bacterium
AAGAACAGGCATATCCCGGAAAAGTAAAATACGAAAAAACCGGTTATTTATTCGCGGAAGAAATTACTCCAAAACAGGTAAAAAACGCGGTTTTGGAAATGGAAATCGGTGAATTCAGCAAAGATTTGATCGAAACCGGCGGTAATTTCACAATAAACGAATCCGGAGAAGCAGTTGAGGAAACAGGATTGGCTATCGTAAAACTTGTGGATACAAAAGAAGAAGTTAAAAATGAAAAAGAAGTCGAAGCAAGCCACATTTTAATTTCCTGGTCAGGACTGGAAGACGCCGACGCGTCTATCACAAGAACGGAAGAAGAGGCTTATGAACTCGCCAAAGAAATAAAGAAAAAACTTGATGAAGGAGCGGATTTCCCAACACTGGCCAAAGAGCACTCCGATGATGGAGTAAACGCGCCTCAGGGAGGAGTATTAAACACCCCGATAACCGGCGACGGAACCTACGTTTATGACTTCGAACAAACCGCCCTTGACTTAAAAGAAGGAGAAATCAGCGACATTATTAAAACAAAATTCGGATACCATATTATCAAAACCAACGAAGTAAAAGAAAATGTCCCATACACAAAATATCAATATGAAGCAACAACATACTCAACAGTTCCCGACCCCTGGAAAGAAACCGGTTTAACAGGCGAACATTTCGTTCACGCCGATGTCCAGCTTGATCAATACTATCAACCTTACATTTTAATACAGTTCAACGAGGAAGGCGCAAATATTTTCGAGGAAATAACAGAAAGAAATATCGATAAAAGAGTGGCAATATTTGTGGGTGGGGAATTAATATCAGCACCAAGAGTCAACGAAAAAATAACCGGAGGAACTGCACAAATTACTGGCCAGTTCACACATGACGAAGCAAAAGCACTGGCAAGAGATCTAAATACCGGAGCAATCCCCGCTCCCATCGTTCTGACAGGAGAACACACAATCGGCGCCACACTCGGACAGGAAGCTCTTTCAACAAGTCTGCTCGCCGGTCTTATAGGTCTGCTTCTGGTAATGGTTTTCATGGTGCTTAATTATCGACTCGCGGGTCTGGTAGCCGATATCGCACTTACAATTTACGCCGTAATGCTTCTGTTTCTAATAAAATCCCAACTGCATCTGGGACTGGCGCTTCTGATTTCGGTAGTGCTATTTATTTTCCTTGTAAGCAGGATCGTAAACAACAAAGATTCGGGATGGGAAAAGCTCGTCTCATTTTTATTAAGCTGTTTTGGTTTCTTTTTTATAACCTTTTTGCTGAAAACAGGAGTGGTTCTTACTCTCGCAGGAGTGGCCGGAATTATCCTTTCCATTGGAATGGCGGTTGACGCGAATATCCTTATTTTCGAAAGGTTCAAAGAAGAACTTAAAGACGGGAAAAGTTTCGGAGCCGCAATAGATTCAGGATTTTCAAGAGCCTGGAGCGCAATCAGAGATTCAAACTTTTCAACACTTATTACATGCGCGATCTTATTTTACTTCGGAAGTTCAATAATTAGAGGATTTGCTTTTAACCTTGCCGCGGGAATTTTAGTATCAATGTTTACGGCAATAACTGTCACCAGAACACTTCTTCAGGGATTCATCGGAAAAAGAATATCTCAAAACATTAAAGCATTCGGAGTAAGCAATAAAGAAAGAAAAAAATTCAAATTAATCAATAAATCCAAAATCTGGCTCGCAATGTCCGGAGGATTGGTAGGTATTTCGATAATCGCGATTATTTCATTCGGATTAAATCTGGGACTGGATTTTAAAGGAGGAACACTTCTTGAATTTAATTTTAAAGAGGATATTTCCAGAGAAACGCTGGCAAACACCCTTCTGGAAATTGAAGAAGAAATAAACAGCGGAGATCTGGAAGAATTGGAAGTACAGCCCGGACTTGAAGCCGCCGAAGAAATTGACGAAGAAATGGAAAGCGGAACTGAAGAAACGGAAGAAACCGAAGAACCGGAAGAAGTCGCGTCGCCTGTAGCAACCACCGCCGACACAAAAGTAATAACGGAAGACGAAACAGGCCCCGTCGACCTTACAAAAATTCAGATCCTTTCTTCCGGCGAAAATAACTACATAGTCAAAACAAAATATCTGACAATCGAAACCCACGACCAGATTATCGCAAAAATGAAAGATAAACTCCCTTCATTCACAGAACCAAGATTCACTACGATAGGACCTACAATTGGAAAATCACTGCTTCAAAAAGCAATAACCGCGATAATCATAGCTTTGATAGTTATAGTCATTTATATCGGACTCGCATTCAGAAAAATCCCGAAAGAAGTCAGTCCATGGAGATTTGGAGCCTGCGCAATCGCCGCACTGCTTCACGACATAATAATTATAACCGGAATATTTACAATCCTGGGAAGGTTCCTGAATGTTGAAATTGATGCTCTTTTTGTAACAGCAATGCTGACAGTGTTTGGTTATTCCGTTAACGATACAATAGTAATTTTTGACAGAATAAGAGAAAATCTTATCAAACACTCCAGCAACGAAGGAATAGCACAAATAACCGACAGAGCTTTAAATCAGACTTTAAGAAGGTCTATCAATACCTCAGTCTCTACACTTATTACATTAATCGCTGTATTGATCTGGGGAAGTCCGTCAATCTTTTATTTTATCCTCGCCTTGACACTCGGAACCGTAGTTGGTACATATTCGTCTATATTTACCGCCAGCCCTCTCGCCGTACTCTGGAACAAATGGGCGACAAAAAGAAAGACCAAAAAAACTGCGCGCCCGTAGCTCAACTGGATAGAGCATCGGTCTTCGGAACCGAGGGTTGAGGGTTCGAATCCTTCCGGGCGCACCAGAAAAACAGCGGTAAATCCTCCAATCCACCGCCTCGTTTGTCGGCATGCGCCGGGCTATCCTGCCATTCTTCAGCAGAAAACTCTGACAAAACCAGTTCAACTGCCATTTATTCAAGATCAATAACAGATAAATACCTGCTAAATGCTTCATTTTAAGAACAGAAAGGCAAAAATAACAGGTTTTAAAAAATAGGATCCGTCAAGAAAAATTTTTCTGCTATAATGAAAATGAAAATAATCAACTCTATATGGCTGAAGAAATAATAACCTCCAAAACCCTGGAAGGAGCAAAAGAGGAACTCAGGGGCATTTACAAAGCAAAAAGCAACCAATTCAAAGAAATTACACAAAAAGCATACGAATCATACGATACAGACGAACGTCCCGATTCCGATAATCACCTAAACGAGGAAAAATTCGAAAAAGGAATAATGGATATTCTTGATCTTGCCTATTACAAATTTCTCCCGGAACGAAAAGTCGCATATCATATTATTCTCAAAAACAAAAAAGGCGAAAAAATGGAAGATTACTTTTTGATAATTCCCGAACGCGCCTAAAGAATCAGACCGTATTTATTAATAGGTCTGTGAACCCGCACACCATTTATAATTTTTGAAAAAGCCTCTATCCCACGATCAAGAGTTTGTTCGGAAAAAATAGTTTTACAGACTGTCTTAAGAAGAAAATTAAGAACTCTTTCCCATGTCTCATCATATTTTCTTCTCCAAATTCCCAGAACTTTCCTCACAAAATCTCCTCCGCGCGCCCTCAGAGCATTAAGATATTTGTCTCTGTTTTCAATTACATGATAATAAAGTCCATCATTTGAGATCGCTAAAAAATCAAAAACCACTTCAAACGGCATGTCATATTTTGGCGGAATAATGTCCAGAATTTCACGAATATACGTAGTACCATCTTTCACATATTCCTGTATAAAAAAATCAGCATTCCTGGTAATACATTTATATAAAAGATTATGCTCAAAAACCAGATAATCAAAAACTAAAGTCCACTCTTCATTACTCAAACCCAATTTTTCTTTAAGAAAAGTAGGGCCCTCCTTAATATATTTTTCAATAAGTTCATACTCATTGCCTCTCGCAACGCGATTAACAAGCGATATTTTGTCTTTGGTATTCATAATAATTGTTTATTAAGCCATTGATTATAACAAACAAAAAGATTTTGTCAACATAATCTTGACAAAATGTTAAAAAGTAGTAACATTCACAGCTATATATAAATATAAAATGAAAAGATTAATTGTATTCTTCGCAATCATAGGGCTAGCGCTAACCGCTTATTACCATCGTACAGAAATTATTGATTTATTTACCGGTGCTACAGATAAAGTTACACAGGAAAAGTTCATTTCAAGGGAAGAAGAAGAAAAAAACAAAGTCCCTAGAAATCTGCCTCCCAAAGAAGTGGAGATTTTTGAAATCGGAAAAGATGAAGCGGAGCTTGTTTTCACAAAAAGCGGAGTATCGTCCTCCTTTATTTCGGCAAACGTAATGCCGCAGATAAACGCGAAAATTATTGATATTACAGTAGAAGTGGGAGACAAAGTTGAAGAAGGAGATACACTTGTCACACTTGGAAGTTCATTAAATACAAAACTTTCAGATCTTCAGTATCAGTCAGCACAGGATAATCTCAAAATTTTAAGATCCACAAAGAAAATGACACAAAAGTCGACTTACGATTCTCTGGAAACCGCTGAAATAGGAGTGGAAACCGCAAAAGAAACTTATGAAAATTCGGTTCAAAATAAAAATAATACTTTGGATCTTTTTGAAGAACAAAGAGAAAGTGCGCAACTTGGAATAGAATCAGCAGAAGAAGCTTACGAAAACGCAAAAAATAATTACAATAGAGCAAAAGACACTCTTGAAGACCTGGAAGATCAGCTTGATGATTATGAAGAAGACCTCGAAGAAATGGAAGAAATGGAGAACGGATACAACGAGACAGGAATTACTGAAATGGAAAAAGCAATTTCAGAACTTGAATCGGCAATTGATCAGGCAGAAGCACAGGTTGATAATGCAAAATTCGCCAAAGACAGTGCAAAAATTGCACTCGAGCAGGCTAAAATAAGCTTTGATCAGCTTATAGAAAATCAAAATTCACAACAGGACCAGCTGGAATACGCGGTCCAAACAGCATATTTACAATACCGGTCTGCAATAAGCCAGCTTAAAAGCATTGAAACCGGCGGTGAACTCCAGGAATTGGGGATAGAAAGCCAGATAGTCCAATTAAATTCATCCGTACAAACAGCCGAACTCAACAAAGATCAAAAGAAAGTCAGATCCCCCATTGATGGAGTTGTTACATCCGTTACGGCAGAAGAAGGAAATTTTGTAAACCCCGGCCAAACTTTGATAACAATCGAAAATTCAAAGAACCTTTCCATAAAAACAAGCGTAAATGAAAAAGAGGCTGAATTACTTTCAACCGAAGACAAAGTAAATATCAAGGGAGAATCAGATGAAATGGAAGGCAAAATTGTATCAATCAGCCCTACATTAAACAGCATGAGCAAAAAAAACGATATTGAAATCGAATTAACAGGTTCGATGGATATAAAAGCAGGATCTTTTGTAAAAATTACATTTTCATCAGCTCCCGAAAATAAAATTTTCATTCCGCTAAACAGCGTGTTTATACAGGATGAGAAAAAAATCGTCAAAACTGTAAACAACAAAAACACCATAAACTTCAAAGAAATAAAGACAGGACAAATTATCGGCGATTATATTGAAATCCTGGACGGCCTTAATGGCAACGAAAAAATCGTCAAAACAATAACGGTTTTTCTCAACGAAGGAGAAAAAATCGCACTAGCCAAATAAAGACATGAATTCTCAAACCAACGAAAAATTAGAGAAAATGAAGAAATCCTGCTGGAGCTTTTTTATAGAAAGAAGACCTATAGCATGGCTTGTTGTCATAGGCATTATTACCGCGGGAATTTTTTCCGTAATATCGCTTCCAAAAGAAATCCAGCCTGAGGTGGATATTCCCTTTGTTGGAGTTACCACCACTTTACCGGGAGCCGGTCCTTCCGACACAGAGTCGCTCATAACGGAACCTCTGGAAAATAAAATATTGAACGTTGATAATATTGAAAATTTATCATCAACTTCAGGATTTGGATATTCTTCCATTTTTATTGAATTCGATGCAAAAACGGAAATAGATAAAGCACTGCAGGATGTTAAAGACGCCGCAGATATCGCAAAAACCGAACTGCCGGACG
>WJKQ01000121.1 GCA_014728975.1 Candidatus Peregrinibacteria bacterium
AAACCTTCTTTTGTTAATCAACAGGCAATGCCTTTGACAAAAATCATAAGTTAATGTAACGGCCCCAACTCTTTAGTCCTTCGGACAGTTACACTCGCTACGCTCGAAATAGCATAAGTGAAAATTCGACTTTGATTTTTTGCCTTCGGCATCGTTGCACTAAAAATCAATCCTAAAGGAGAGTTTAACAAGGATTTAGAGATTCCAGAAACTTGCAGCTTCTTCCATCCAAATTTTTGCTTCGCAAAAACTTCTCTAAATCCCGATGTTAGGCGAAATATTTTTTAATTTTTTTTAATCACTATGGGAATCAACGTACCAGAATATTCAAGACTTGAAGAACCACATCAAGTTGAAGGATCACCAAGAGAATCCAAGCAATCTTTCTACGAATTAGCATATTCAAGAACGAGATATTGTACACAAGAAGAGCATCTCAAATTTGAAAAGGAAGTATGGGGGGATGATTGGCAAGTTTCTTCCGCTATGTATATTGTGGATAGAAATGATAGAACTTCTACAAACCAAGATGAAGAAACTTTCGTAAATGCCTTGGATATATCGATCAACAAAGATTTTTTTCAATTTGAGGGCGAGGATTATTCTGACCTAATCCCCTATGCCGTTGAGCATGAAATATATGAACTCTGGCTATACGCAAAACGTGGCTACCGTGTGCAAAATAGTCAATCAAGGCATTTACTAGCAAGGAGAAGACAATTTGAGATGGCGATGAAAGATGGGAAAGCCGAAAGATTGCTTGAATTTTATAAGAAGCGTAATAATCTGATAGGGAATGAGCTTGAATATGCTTATAATAAAGCGAAGCAAAAAATCCAAAAAAATTAAAAAATACTCAAGGGGACGTTGCACTTGATTTTCTTCCGCTATCGCTACAGAAAATCACCCTCGCCTAACACAGTATATCTGGCTCGCTCGTGCCCTCGCTCGACCCATATTTGCCAAAAGCTAATTGATTTTCAAAGGAATTTTGGCAAACATCAGATATACTGAAACGTTGTACGAAATAATGAAAAGTTTTATAATTTCTTACAGAAATTAATTTGGGGCAATTTTTAATTTTTTAACTTAAAATATTATGAAAAAGATCAAAAAAACACTTACCTACTCATTCGGAGCATTTATTGCATTCCTATTTTCAAAAAGTACTACTTTAGCACAAGTACCAATGTACGGAGTTGAACTACCTGAGGAACCAACCCTTTGGGAAAAAATACTTTCAATAGTTCTTTCTCCACTTTTTATTACCATTATGGTGGCTATTGTGTTGGTAACTGGAACTATTATTTTTATTAAACGTAAAAGAAAAAATGCTCAAAAAAATTCTTAAACTGGGAAGGCAAAAATTATGGCTTTCTCATCGTGAATACTTGAGAGAAAAGCATGAACTCAAATATCTTTTTTGGGAGTGTACCTTAAATTGTAATTTTAAGTGTAAACATTGTGGAAGTCGCGCAGGAGAAAATGTATTTAAAGAAGTTGTAAGCACAGAGGAAATTAAGAGTGCTTTTTTAGATATAGCTACAGCATTTGATGCAAACAAAATAACTATTGCTATCACTGGTGGTGAACCACTTTTAAGGAAAGACCTTTTAAAAGTAATGAAATATGCTTCATCATTGGGTTTTAGGTGGGGAATGGTTTCTAATGGCTCACTCATTACAGAAAAAGTTGTAGAAAAAGCAAAAAGTGCAGGTATGGGAACTGTGGATATTAGCATTGATGGAATTGGAGAAATACATGATGAATTTCGTAATACAAAAGGTTCATATAAAAAAGCTACAAATGCCATAAAACTTTTTGCCAAAGCTGATTTTCTAAATCCTCTTAGAATTACGACAACGGTTCATCATAAAAATATTGATACGCTTGATGAGATGTACGAAACATTTTCTAAATTAGGAATTACTGATTGGAGACTTTTAAATGTTGATCCTATTGGAAGAACTATCTGTAATAACGATATTCTTCTCAACAAAAAACAATTCACAAAATTGTTGGCATTTATGAAAAAGAAAAGAAGTGAAAATTCTAAAGTAAAAGTAACTTTTGGATGTGCTCATTTTTTGGGTGATGAATTTGAAGATGAAGTAAGAAACCACTTTTTTTACTGTGGAACAGGTATAAATATTGGAAGTATTTTACACAATGGTGATATTTTTGTTTGCCCAAATGTCCCAAGAAACAAGCACCTTATTCAAGGAAATATTAAGAAAGACTCATTCTCAGAAATTTGGAATAATAAATTTAAAGTCTATAGAGATAAAGATAGAACTACTTGTGGAAAGTGTAAAAAATGTGATTTTTGGGAAGAGTGTCTGGGAGGATCTTTTCATGCATGGGATTTTGAAAAAAAACAACCAAAAGTATGCTTTATGGAAAAAGATTTATATTTAAAATAGGAAAAAAATTAAAAATTGTCCCAAATGATTTTGCTATCGCAAAATAAAAACTTTTCATTACTCAAGGGGTCGTTGCACTTATTTTTTCTTCCGTTCTTCCGTTTCTCTCCAGAAAAAATACCCTCGCACAACAAAGGATATGAGGTTCGAGTCTTGCAGACTCTCAACCCAAATTGCTCCTTACAGTCGCAACTTCTCATATCCTTAAACGTTATACGCCATATTTTTTTATCTTTTGGTTATATTAACTCTTGGTGCAAAGAACAACGACGAAAATTTAAATTTTTTCATTTTATAGAGGGAGGGGATAAGGTGTTTTTTGCTCCGTTTCTCCGCAAAAAACG
>WJKQ01000122.1 GCA_014728975.1 Candidatus Peregrinibacteria bacterium
CCTCTGGCCAAAGCGATTCCAAAGACCTTAACCTGCTAAATGACATTTACATAGCCCAGCAGATATCAGCAGTGTAAACGATTGTCCGAAATTGTCAGACAAATTATGCAGCTACAGGAACCATTGCCGGAGAATATTCTCTGGCAGACAGTTTTGCAGCCAGCGCATTGACAGATGTCTTAGCACTTATTTTGTACTGACGGATCTAAGGGGAGACAGTACAATCCCCTGATTGCAGCCTAATAATCCTAATTCATCCTGTCGAAGCCGCTACATCCCCGTGTTTTTAAAGAGCTATCAATTATAAAAACAGTTTTTAGAGTTTGTCAAGTCCCTTCTTCCTTCCTCCTGACACCATGTTTTGCTTTTTTACCAAGAGCATTAATACTATCCTTAAGTCCCTTAAACCAATTATCTCCCAGATCTTTCATGTTTATCCTCAGCCTCGACCCGCTTATCTTCCATTTCGGATTATCCTCAAGCAGACTTATAATATTAGCCGGTTTTACTTTTTTCGACATATGAAGAACAACCTCCTTTTCCTTACTCATCGGTACCGCTTCGGCTTTAATATTTAAAATGTTTGCTTTCTTTGCGAGCATTTTTAATTCAATAATCTTAAACAAATTCGCAACCTCTCTTGGCATCTTTCCATAATCTTCAATCAGATCCTCTTCAATTTCTTTCAGATATTCCATGGTATCCGCGGATGCAAGCCTCTGATATGCGTTAATTTTATCTTTCGACTCGACAATGTAACTGTCCGGAATATACGCGGGTATCGGCAATTCAATAGAAACTTCCTCTATCTCTTCCTCTCCCTCAAGAACACGACCTGCTCTCAGATCTTCCACGGCCTTATTCAGCATTCTCATAAAATGCGACACTCCCACAACATTAATAACTCCATGCTGATTCGCTCCCAAAATATCCCCGGCGCCCCTGATCTCCAGATCCTTCATCGCAATCTGAAAACCGCTCCCAAGCTCTGAAGCCTCAACGATAGCTCTAAGTCTCTTTTTCGCGTCCAGTTTCAGTCTCTGACCATGATATAAAAAGTACGCATATGCCTGGACTTTACCTCTTCCCACGCGCCCTCTCAGCTGATACAACTGTGCCAGGCCAAACTTCTCGGCGTTGTTAACAATAAGGGTATTTGCGTTTGCAAGATCTATACCGTTTTCAATAATTGTTGAACTCACCAGAACATCAAACTTTTTATCTTTAAAAGCCATTACCCTTTCCTCCAAATCACCGCTCCCAAGTTTTCCATGCGCAACCGCAAATTTCGCCTCGGGAATAAGGCTTCTTAGTTTTTCCGTAAAGCTGTCGATAGTCTGAACACGATTGTGCAGAAAATATACCTGTCCGCCTCTTTCCATCTCCTTTAATATCGCCTCCCTTACCAGGCTTGGAGAATACTTCCTGACTTCCGTAATTATGGGAAGACGCCCAAAAGGGGGAGTGGTGATCGTGGTAATATCACGGAGTTTATTCAAACAAATATTAAGAGTCCTGGGAATGGGCGTTGCGGTTAGAGTCAAAATATCGATTTCCTTTCTCAGCTCTTTAAGCTTCTCTTTTTGCTTGACACCAAACCTCTGCTCCTCATCGACAACCAAAAGTCCAATATTCTTGAATTTAATATCAGGTTGTAAAAGCCTGTGTGTTCCTATAACTATATCCACCTCGCCTTTCTCCAGTTTCTTCAGAATTTCTTTCTGCCGCTTTACCGACCTAAAACGACTGAGCATCTCTATACGCACATTAAATTGATCCATCCTCTTTTTAAAGGACTTATAATGCTGATCCGCCAAAATTGTTATCGGGGAAATCAGCGCAACCTGCTTTCCGCTCTGTACAGCCTTAAATGCCGCTCTCATCGCTACTTCCGTTTTTCCAAACCCCACATCTCCACAGACAAGTCTGTCCATAGGGATATCGGACTCCATATCAGATTTCACGTCATTTATTGCTTTAATCTGGCCGGGAGTCTCCTCGTACGGAAAAGTATCTTCAAATTTTTGCTGTAACCTTTTGTCTCTAAAAAACTTATGCCCTTTCGCCGCCCTTCTTTCCGCGTATAGTTTCAACAGCTCCTTTGCTATTTTTTGGGTTTCTTTTTTTACTTTATTGGTAATAGTATTCCATTCCGCGCTACCCAGACGTGTAAGCTTTGGCATCAACTCTTCGGATCCTATATATTTGTTGACTTTATCCGCCTGGTCTATGGGAATAAACAGCTTGTCATTCTCCGCATACCCAAGAGCCAGATATTCTTTGGTAACGCTGTCAATAGTCTTTTTGTCCAGCCCCAAAAATCTCGCAATACCATGATCGGTATGTACGACAAAATCCCCCTGTTTAAGACTTGTTAAAAAGTCGTCGAAAACTGTCTTACTGCTTATCCTCTTTTTCTCTTCCCTGATAGTTGAAATATCGCTATCGGAAATCAACATAATCTTCTCTTGTGGAGTCTGAAAAGACTGTGGAAAAACATCTCCTCTCTCGGTTTCAATCAAAAAAACAGACGATTTCTTAAACTTTTCCTCATCAAGACCCTCCAGAAAAGGCACGGACTGGTCCCTTAAAAGAGACTTTACTTCATTAAGATTTTTCGTAAAAAACAAAACCTTCCAGCCGAGACTTATCTTGTCTCTCAGGTCATTTGCAAAATCATAAGCTGTTCTATATTTCAAAACCGACAAAAAATGAAGATGCGCGTGGTTTTCCACGTCTTCGTTAAATGAGGTAAAAGAAACGGAAAAACAAAGGTTTGTCGCGTCCTCCATAAAATTATTCCAGATATCATAATATTCATCAACAACATCGATTTCATCATCTACAATCAGACCGTTTTCCCCAAAAAAATCAATTATATCCGACGTGACCTCGCTATATTCAATAGGAAACAATTCAACGTCGCTTCTTTCCCTTAAAACTTTCGTATGGTCCTCTCTGTCGACAATGGAAATTTTCTCAATATTATCAAACCCCACTTCGATCCTGTAAACATTCTCTCTGTTTATCGGATACACAAGAAGACTGTCGCCGACTCTGTAATATTGCCCTTTCTCCAAAACCTCGTAATCCGTAGCTTCATACCCCATGAAAACAAGCTCCTCAATAAATTTCACCGGATTCAGATCATCACCCTTCTTAATGAAAATTTTTTCCTCACTTATAATGTCAACATTTGGAAAATCCTGCAAAAGAGATTTAAAATCCATAATAAAAATCGCTTTTTCATTCCGAAAAATCCTGGAAACAAATTCCACTGCCTCAATTTTCTTTTTCCTCTCAAAATCGCTGGTAGTGGGAAAAGAAAGTTTTTCCTCCTCCTCTCTTTTTCTATATAAAAATACCGGCCTGTCTCCCCACATTTTAATGGCTTTTTTGGCAACATTCTGCTCGGCGGCGTCATTAACCACCCAGAGAACATTCCCCGTGTCCGACCCCTCCCCGCGAAAGATCGAAGCCAAAATCATGGATTTGGAAGAGCTGTTGCCCGCTCCCGAAAAACTTATGTTTTTTGACCTTCGAAAAAGATCGGTAGCATGCGAAAGCACCTCTTTTGGAAAAAACGAAACAATGTTTTTCATGAACGTAATCTAAACCTTTAAAGGCATTATGATATAGACATAATCCTCCCTTTCAAATGGTCGGATACAGGCAGGTGATACATTATCGTTTACGATAAAGTATATTTTATCATCATCGATATATGTCAAAACATCCAGCAAATACTGTGAATTCAAAGAAATCTTATTGTTTTCTCCTTCAACTTTAACCATAACCTCGGCCTTTTCTTCGCCCACCTTTGTCTCTTCGGATGAAATTGTCAATTTACCGTCATTGGTTACACTAAACTTCACGCTGTTGTTGTTTTCACGGGCAAAAAGACTTACCCTCTTTAAAACAAGCGAAAGATCCTCCACAGACACTTCACATTTTGTCTTTTTTCCTTTTGGAATAATTTTTTCATAATCGGGAAACTTTCCCTCTATAAGTCTGGAAATCAGCTCAATTCCGTCAACACTGAAAAGTATTTGATTTTTGGAAATATTTACCTTTACTTCTTTTCCATCGGATTTACCAAGAATTTTTCCCAATTCCATCATTGTTCTTGCCGGAACAATACAGGCAACATCCTCTTTTGGAGATTTTGATGCCTTAAGAGTTTTTTCTGCGAGTCTATAACTGTCAGTCGCAACAACTTTAAAACCATCCACTCCTGACTTCAAAAACACTCCCGACAAAACAGGTCTTGTGGTGTTTAAAGAAGCGGCAAAGACAACTTCTGAAATAGCCTGGTTAAATTCTTCCAGCTTCAAAGAAAATTCCTGCCCCTTTTCCACTTTAGGAATAAGAGGAAATTCGTCGGCGCTTATACATTTTATCTTTGTATGAGAGGAAGAAGAGTTAACAGAAAGACTGACGCCTTCCACAACATTCAATTCCACTTTTTCATCAGTAAGCAGAGAAACATAGTTTGTTATAAGTTTCGCGGGAACGGTAATCGAACCTTCGCTCCGGACATCCGCGTCAACAAAACAACTTATGGCAACCTCAAGATTGGTTGAAGAAAAATAAAGCTTCTTCCCTTCCGCTTTAATAAGAATATTATTCAGTACGGGAAGTGTATTATTGGGACTTATTGCCTTATTTACAATATTAAGAGCATAATCCAGGTCTTTTTGAGAACAAAAAAGCTTCATAAAAAATCCATTAAAAGAATAAAATAAGATTACTCCCTTTCTAACCCAAAATCATTATAAGGATTATTTTTTTCAAAACAACACTATTTTACTTAATATTATATTAAAATATAAAATATATAGTAGTTGAAGAATATTTACTTTTCATTATTTTCTGTTAATATAAATATCCATAAAAGAAGCTTAAATAAAAGAAATATATACGAATATAAAACAACCAGAGAATAAAACCGGGTAATAAATGTATAAAAAAAGTGCAAAAACAGGAATAAAGAGAAAAAAAACAGAATGTATTTAATAAAAATGAACACTATAATTATAAACCTGGCAATAATCACAGGAGGAATAGCAGTCGGAGTTATCTCAACGGCATTCATTTTTAGAAAGAAAAAATTCATCGATGTTGAAAAAAAAGAACAGGAATGCAAAAAAATGATAGAGAAAAGTAAAACTGAAGCAAAACAAATTATAGAGGACACAAAAGCTCAGGCGGAAAAAATAAAAGAGAGGCTGAAAGAGGAGATAGAAAAAAGAGAAGAAAGAATAAAGAAAATAAAAAAATCACTAAAACACAAAGAAGAAAACCTTAATAAAAGAGAAGAAAGAACAAAAGAACTTAAACTGAAAATTGCGAGCTATAAAGAAGAAATTCAAAGCAAACAAAACGCGATAGGCAGAATTGAAAAAGAAATAATAGAAAAACTTTCCGCAAAAACATCAAAATCAACGGAAGAACTGAGAGAAAACCTTTTGAGAAAATATAAAACAGAATTGGAGGAAGAGGGCGCAAAAAAGCTGGCGGATCAGGAAGAATCCTTAAAAGAAAACGCCTCAAAAATAGCCGGCAAAATAGTTGTTAATACAATGCAGAGACTTTGCTCGCCCACTTCCGTCGAAACAAGAGCGGTTCTTATAAAAGTGCCTAAAGACCATATAAAAGGAAAAATTGTCGGTAGAAACGGGGAAAATATAAAGGCATTTGAAGAACAGCTTGATGTAGCGGTTGTCTTCAACGATCTTCCAAACACAATAAGCGTTTCTGCGTTTAATCTGGTGACCAGAAGAATTGCCGAAAAGGCAATCGAAAAACTGATCAAAAGAAGAGGAGGAATAAAC
>WJKQ01000123.1 GCA_014728975.1 Candidatus Peregrinibacteria bacterium
AGAGAAACCTGCCGAAGAAAAACCTGCGGAAGAGAAGCCTGCGGAAGAGAAGCCGGCTGAAGAGAAGCCTGCGGAAGAAAAGCCTGCGGAAGAAAAGCCAAAAACCTAATTTATACTTAAATACTGTAACCACACTACTATGGCACCAGAAGAAAACAACACACAAGATCAAGAATTTGTTGAGTACATCGTAAAACAAATTGTAGAAAAACCCGAAGAAGTCGAAATTGAGCGTTCTGTTGATGAAATGGGAGTTCTTATCACCCTAAAAGTCGACAAAGATGACATGGGGAAAATCATCGGAAAAAACGGTCAGACCGCAAAATCCATAAGAACTCTACTCCGCGTAATTGGTTCAAAAAATAACGCTCGTGTCAACTTGAAGATAGTTGAACCTGAGAACGCATAGTAGTAAAATCAATTAGAAACAAAGTAAATCTTATTGTTTATGCCTGTTGAAAGTAGCGGATCAAAGTCAATTGTAGAGGCGGCCCAAGAATACGAAGTCCTTGAAATAATCAATCGGGGACTTGCTTACGCGATTATTATTGCCGGTTTTCTCTCAGTTGTTTTTATATTTATTGGAGGGATTTCTTTTATCCTTTCCGGCGGGCAGGAGGATAAAATCAAATCGGCCGTCAGCACTATCCGTTACGCGATTATCGGACTTGTCATTACAATTCTTGCAATTGTAATAGTGGGAACAGTAGGAAAAGCGATGGGTCTGGACATCATCAGATACATAAATTTTTCTGATATCATAGACACAATTACCAGCATCACTTCAGGAGCCGGCGATACAAAAAGCCTTGATTAATAATTTACGTTTCCAACCGAAGAAAGTCCCTCTCTGACTATATGTTTCCAATCATAAGGAAATCTGAACGTTTCTCTTGCTCTTACCAGAGCGGCAAAAATATACCAGGGATCATCCTCCTTAAAAATAAAACTGTTTCCGGTTTCATGATTTGGATTGTAATCAATAATTTCGGGACGTGATATACTTATTGGAATAACACCGTGTAAAAGCATTTCTTCAATATCGCTGAATGGAAATGATAATGACATATCAGCGGATTCAAGCAAAAGCTTCCTGTTTTGACGACTGTAAGGAAGAATTATCATATTTGACATTGAAAAATTTTCCAGATTACTGTCTGCTAAAATCACTACTTCGACATCTATTGCGGTTATACCTTTAAAAATAATATTTATCTTTTCCGCGTTTTGCCGGGTGAGCTCATTATCGAGAAATATTCCGAGCAACGGCTTCTTACAGGAAAAAGACATTTTTTTTGCTAACGTTTGTTTTGCTGTTTTCTTCTGTTTTAGAAGTTTACCCACAGCGGTATTAGGCATATTTTTATTTTTGTTTTCTTAAAAATTATATCTTATAATAAAGAAAATGTCGAGTGTATAATACTTGACGCCAATAAATAATATTTTTTATCTAAAACCCCTTGAAAAAACTGATTTTAATAGATGGAAACGCAATAATACATAGAGCTTTTCACGCCCTGCCGCCTTTCAAAACTTCAAACGGAGAGCTTGTAAATGCTGTATTCGGCTTTGCTTCGATACTTCTTAATATTTTGAATACCGAAAACCCTGACTATATTGCGGTTTCTTTTGATATGCCGGGAAAAACTTTCAGGCATGAAGAATATGACGAATATAAAGCAACAAGAGTTAAAGCTCCGGATGAACTTTATTCCCAGATTCCGGTTATCAAAAACCTTGTTAGAGCATTTGAAATTCCCATTTATGAAGTTGAAGGATATGAAGCGGACGACGTACTCGGAACTCTCTCGAAACAAGCGGAAATAAACCCAGATTTAAAAACATATATTTTTACGGGAGATATGGATACGCTTCAATTGGTGAATGATAAAATAAATGTTGTGACACCCGCAAGAGGTTTAAAAGAACCTGTAGTATACGGTCCGCAGAAAGTTCTGGGTAAATATGGAATAAATCCAGGACAAATTCCCGACATGAAAGGACTTCAAGGAGATGCTTCCGATAATATTAAAGGAGTAAGCGGTATAGGGGCAAAAACCACCAAAATACTCCTTCAAAAATACGGAAATCTTGAAAATATTTATGAAAATCTGGACGAAATTCCCGGAAAAGTTCATGAAAATCTGGAAAGGGATCGAGAAAATGCTTTTTTCTCAAGAAAACTCGCGACAATAATAACAGAGGTCCCTGTCAGATTAAATCTCGATAATTGCAAAACACATAAATACGATAGAGAAAAAATAAATGATATCTTTGAAAAACTGGAATTCAGTACATTGATGAAAAGACTGAACACCTTCAATTCACATTCTGAAAAAAGAGAAAAGGATGAACAGAAAACACAACAAAAATTATTTTGATAAAAACAAACAAGACCGAATAAATTTTTTATACAAAGATGCCTTTTTTTATATTTTTTGAGCAAAAAAGTTTGTAAGCAAGAACATTTTCTAGTAATATCACAATCACAATAAATAGGGCTTTAAAATTTTATTTATGGCTAGATCCAAAATTGTAGCAAGCCTGGATATCGGTAGTTCCAAAATAAGGACAGTTGTAGGGGTCCAGGAAAATGAATCACCTGTTCCGAATATTATAGGTGTGGGGATAGCGCCATCAACAGGATTGAGAAAAGGATCGGTAATCGATGTTGAAGAAACAATCAACAGTATTTCCTCCTCGCTGGAAGACGCGGAAAGAATGGCTGGAGAACCGATCAATCATGTTTTTTTGGGCCTGGGCGGAAACCATATAGAGTCACTAAACTCAAAAGGAGTAATAGCAATCGCGCAGGACCAAAATGAAATATCAGAGGATGATGTGGACCGCGTGCTTGAAGCGGCTCAGGCGGTAACCATTCCAAGTAACAGGAGAATCCTTCGTATTATCCCGAAAACATTTACCGTCGATGAACAAAAAGGAATAAAGTATCCCGTCGGAATGACCGGAATCCGGCTTGAAGTTGAAACACACATAGTTACAGGATTTGAACCTGCAATAAAAAACCTTGAAAAATGTGTTCTACAGTCCGGAGTTGATATCGATGATATAATCCCAAATTCATTGGCTCCGGCTGAAGCGGTACTTTCAAAAAGACAAAAAGAACTCGGAACAGTTGTAATAGATATAGGATGCGGCGGAACTTCCGTAAGTATTTTTGAAGATGGAGCAATTTTACATACGGCGGTTGTTCCCATAGGCGGAGAAAACGTAACAAACGATATCGCGATTGGAATTAGAACTTCCATCGACACAGCCGAAAAAGTAAAAATAGAATACGGAAGTACAATACCCGAGGACGTTAACGACCGCGAAACGATTGATCTTTCCTTGATGAGCAAAATAGACAATCATTTGGTTTCAAAAAAACAAGTGGTGGAAATAATCCAGGCTCGATATCAGGAAATTTTTCTTCTGGTAAAAGACGAATTGGCAAAAATACATAGAGATGGCATGCTGCCCGCTGGTGCCATCTTAACGGGCGCAGGAGCAAAACTTCCCGGAGTAATAGACATGGCCCGTGAAACTCTAAATTTACCGGCACAAATAGGATTCCCCCAGAACTACGACGGAGTGGTTGATAAAATTGATGACCCTGCTTACGCCACATCCATAGGACTGCTTATCTGGGGCTCAAGATTTGAAGGAAGGCATCATGCCGGACTTGGGCTGAGAGGAGTAAATTTCAAAAAAAGTCTTACCGGAATCAAGAGCTGGTTTAGACAACTTTTTCCGTAGACTTCTCCTTGACAATATGTCAAGCGGCGGGTAATAATTTACAACCCTAATTTAAAAACCATGGCTATAAAAGACGATAATCAGGATCTTAAAAACCTTTTCTCTTCACGAGGGGAAACTGATCCTTCCAATAAGAACAATCTAAAACCAAAAACAATGGAGATAACGCCGGATATAACTCCCGTTGCCAATATAAAAGTACTCGGTATAGGAG